>JAOOJU010000055.1 GCA_028407765.1 Rickettsiales bacterium | reverse complement strand
AATATTTGGTTATCCAGGTGGTGCCGTGCTTCCTATTTATGACGAGTTATTTAAACAAAAAAAAATTAGACATATTCTTGTCAGACACGAGCAAGCTGCCGTTCATGCTGCAGAAGGTTATGCTAGATCAACAGGGAAAATTGGAGTTGTTTTAGTTACATCTGGACCAGGTGCAACAAATACTGTTACAGGTCTGACTGACGCTATGATGGATTCTGTCCCATTAGTTTGTATTACTGGTCAAGTGCCGACGCACATGATTGGTAATGATGCGTTTCAGGAAGCTGATATAGTTGGAATAACTAGACCTTGTACGAAACATAATTATCTCGTCAAAGATGTCGATAAACTTGCCAGTGCAGTCCATTCAGCTTTTTACATTGCTTCTCATGGTCGCCCTGGACCAGTTTTAGTAGATATTCCAAAGGATATACAAACCTTTAAAACTAAATATCTTGGAAAGAATAAAACAAAAAAACTAACTTATTATGCACCAAAAACAATTCCAAAAGAATTGGAAATTGTTAATTTAGTGGAAATGATTCAAGTTGCAAAAAAACCTATTTTTTATGTAGGTGGTGGAGCTGTTAATTCTGGAACTGGTGCATCAAAAATATTATTTAAATTAATAGAAAAAACAGGTTTTCCATGTACCCAGACATTAATGGGTTTGGGAGCTTTTCCCACATCGCACAAACAATCACTTGGTATGCTGGGTATGCACGGAACATATGAAGCTAATTTATCGATGTATAATTCGGATTTGATTTTATGTGTTGGGGCAAGGTTTGATGACAGAATAACAGGAAAAGTTTCTGGATTTTCTCCAAATTCAAAGAAAATTCATATTGATATTGATGCCTCGTCATTTAATAAAAGTGTTATGGTTGATTTATGTATACAGGGTGATATTGAAAAGGTTTTAAATAAGACTTTTGAGCTCATAGAAAAAGAAAAAATAACTTTTGATTCTAAGAAATATCAACCTTGGTGGAAAAAAATTAATGCATGGAGAAAAAAGAATTGTTTATCGTACAAAAAAGATAGAGAAATTATCAAACCTCAATATGCCCTGCAAAGATTAAATGAATTAACACTTAATAAAGAACCTTTTTTTACGACAGAAGTTGGTCAGCATCAGATGTGGGCAGCTCAGTATCTTACTTTCAATAAACCAAAACATTGGATGACTTCAGGTGGACTGGGAACAATGGGATATGGACTTCCTGCAGCTATGGGTGTTCAAATAGCTCATCCAAAAGAATTGGTCATTGATGTTGCAGGAGAGGCATCTATATTAATGAACATTCAAGAAATGTCTACTTTAAAGCAATATAGACTACCAGTAAAAATATTTATTTTAAATAATCAATATATGGGTATGGTAAGACAATGGCAAGAATTACTTCATGGTAATAGATTATCAGAGTCATACATGGAATCACTTCCAGATTTTGTTAAATTAGCAGAATCATTCGGTGCGACAGGCCTAAGAGCAACGAAACCGTCTGAGCTTGATGATATGATTATTGAAATGATTAAAATTAAGGGCCCTGTTATATTTGATGTATGTGTAGATCAAACTGAAAATTGCTTTCCAATGATACCATCAGGTGCAACTCATAATCAGATGCTTCTGGGTCCAGATGATGAGGCTGAAAACACTATTTCTGAGGATGGAATGGTATTAGTTTAAGAAAAACTTATGAAAACTAAACCAGAAAAGTATATCATTTCAATAATGGTAGATAATGAGCCAGGAGTCCTTGCTAGGGTTGTAGGATTATTTTCTGGAAGGGGTTATAACATCGAAAGCTTATCAGTTTCAGAAGTTGATTCTGACAAGTTTTTATCTAGAGTTACAATCGTTACCTCAGGAAATGAAATAATTGTTAATCAAATTAAATCTCAATTATTAAAATTAATTCCAGTCCATAATCTGATTGATATAACTAAAGAAAAATCTTTTGTTGCTAAAGAGCTGGTCCTGTTAAAATTAAAGAATAGTATAAAAAATAGAAAAAAAACATTAGATATTGCCAATATATACAATGCTAGTATTCTTATTGACTCAAGTACTGAATTAATTTTTGAAATGAGTGGAACAACATTACAGATATCAAATTTCATAGAAAAAATGAGGCCCTACGGAATTATAGAATTGACTAGGTCAGGACTTGTCTCAATGTCTTTAGGTTTGGATTATATTAAAAAATAGATTTTAAAGGATTAAAAATGAAGGTTTATTACGATAGTGACGCAGATATAAGTTTAATTAAAAATAAAAAAGTAGCAATCATTGGTTATGGAAGTCAGGGTCATGCTCATGCATTAAATTTAAAGGATAGTGGAGTTTCTGAAATTGTTGTAGGTTTAAGAGAAGGTTCAGCTTCAAAGAAAAAAGCAGAATCTGAGGGTTTAAGAGTTCTACCTGTATCTGAAGCTTCAATTTTAGCAGATGTTGTTATGATTTTGGTTCCTGATGAGCTTCAAGCAGACCTTTATGTTAATGAAATTGAAAATAATATTAAAGAAGGTTCGGCACTTTTATTTGCTCATGGTTTATCTATACATTTTCAATTAATTGAACCTCGTAAAGATATTGATATATTTATGATTGCTCCAAAGGGTCCCGGTCATACAGTAAGATCTCAATATTTGGCTGGTGGCGGTGTTCCTTGCCTTATTGCAATACATCAAGATTTTACAGGAAATGCAATAGAAGTTGGTTTATCTTATGCGTCAGCTATCGGTGGGGGAAGATCAGGTATTATCCAAACAACATTCAAAGAAGAATGTGAAACTGACCTATTTGGAGAACAAGCTGTTTTATGTGGTGGTTTGACTGCATTAATTCAAAATGGTTTTGAGACACTTGTAGAAGCTGGCTATGCCCCAGAAATGGCATATTTTGAATGTTTACATGAAGTGAAATTAATTGTAGACCTTATATATGAGGGTGGAATAGCTAATATGAGGTATTCTATTTCAAATACTGCAGAATACGGTGATCTAACTAGAGGCCCTAGAGTGATAAATAATAATACTAAGAAAGAAATGAAGAAAATATTAAATGAAATTCAAACTGGTAAATTTGCGAGAGATTGGATACTGGAGTGTAAATCAGGACAATTAAATTTTAAAGCAGACAGAAGAATTCAACAAAATAAACAAATTGAAGATGTTGGAAGAAAATTGAGATCTATGATGCCTTGGATAACTGCAAATAAATTGGTAGATAAAAAGAAAAATTAATACTATTATTTAAAAGGGTCTTTATGAAAAATAATCAGGTCATTATTTTTGATACTACGCTAAGAGATGGTGAGCAGTCGGCGGGTGCATCTATGACAGTAGATGATAAGATTGCAATTGCTGAAATGCTTGATTCAATGAAAGTTGATATTATTGAAGCTGGTTTCCCATATGCTTCCAATGGCGACTTTGAGGCTGTAAAAAAAATTGCGGAAGTATCGAAAAACGCTACAATCTGCGGTCTTGCAAGGGCCCAGTATTCTGATATTGATACTGCTGCAAAAGCACTTGCTTCTGCAAAAAGACCAAGAATTCATACCTTCATATCCACGAGTGAATTGCATATGAAATATAAATTAAAAATGGATAGGGAAACTGTTATAGATGCTATTAAGAAGAGCATTTCAAGAGCAAGAAAGTATACTGATGACGTTGAGTGGTCACCTGAAGATGCATCTAGAACTAAATTAGATTTTTTATATAAAACAATTGAAATTGCTATTAATAGTGGTGCAACTACTATAAATATTCCAGATACAGTTGGTTATTCTATACCTAGTGAGTTTGGAGAGTTAATCAATAAAATAAAAAAGAATGTTGTTAATATTGATAAGGCTATAATTTCAGTGCATTGTCATAATGATCTTGGTCTCGCAGTATCAAATTCATTGAGTGCTGTAGTATCAGGTGCGAGACAAATTGAATGTACAATAAATGGAATTGGAGAAAGAGCAGGAAATGCTGCATTAGAAGAAATTGTGATGTGTATTAGAACAAGAAAAGATTTATTGCCTTTTAAAACTAATATAGATGCAAAAAAAATTACAAAAATCTCAAGTTTAGTTTCAAAAACAACTGGTTTTTTTGTCCAACCCAATAAAGCAATAGTTGGAAAAAATGCTTTCGCTCATGAATCTGGAATTCATCAAGACGGTATGTTAAAGCATTCAAATACTTATGAGATTATGACACCTGAATCAGTTGGACTATCATCATCTGAGTTAGTTTTAGGAAAACATTCTGGTAGGCATGCATTTAAAGTAAAATTAAATGAACTAGGTTATGAATTAAATGA
Organism: Rickettsiales bacterium; assembly: GCA_028407765.1. GTDB lineage: Bacteria > Pseudomonadota > Alphaproteobacteria > Methylaequorales > Methylaequoraceae > TMED211. Next base: position 577 of record JAOOJU010000055.1, on the reverse strand, counting down.
TAAAGAATTGGAAAAAATTTTTAAGAAGTTTAAAGATTTAGCCGATAAGAAAAAACAAGTTTTTGAAGAAGATTTATGTGCTTTAGTTGATGATCAATCAAACTTAGATAATGATGTAATAAAACTATTAGAAGTAAATGTAAAATGCGGAAACTTGGAAAAAGCTCATGCAAATATTTGTTTAATGATTGATGAAAAAAAAGTTATTGCTAAATCTATTGGTCAAGGACCAATAGATGCAATTTTTAAGTCTATAAAAAAAATTGTTCCAAACAAATCACAATTAATACTATATCAAGTAAATGCTATTACAAAAGGTGTTGACGCTCAAGCAGAAGTAAGTGTTAGATTAGAAGAGTCTGGTATTTCAGTTTTAGGGCAAGGAAAAGATATTGACACAATGGTTGCTTCGGCAAAGTCGTATATAAATGCTTTAAATAAACTTATAAATAAAAGAAAAAAAAGATTTCCTCAGTCTGATTGGTCAAAAATCAATGAATCTGTTGATAAACATGCAATATAGTTTACTTATATTTCTTTTGTGTTAAAAATTGTTATTGGTATAAATTATGTTTGA
>JAOOJU010000054.1 GCA_028407765.1 Rickettsiales bacterium | reverse complement strand
CTAATCAACTTCTCTTTTTAAATATCTAGGTCTATGTGGACCTGATAAAATAATAAATTTTTCAATATTATTTTCTGTCCTAAATGAGAGAAATGACGCTGATTGATTTTGGTCTTTCCAAATATCATAAACTTGAAATGCTTGATTTTGGTGTCTCCTTCCCTTAAACCATTCATCATCAGCAATTATTACTGCAGCAACCCCTCCTAAATGACTTACATCAATAAAGGTTTTCATACCAATTGCATTTTCTATAGACTTACTCATTTCTAAGACTTTTTCCTTGAAAATTATAAAAGAATCATTGTAAATGCTGTCATTTTTTGGTTTTCCTGGATTAACTTGACCAAAACCTTCAGAAAATACCCAGCCTTTTAAACCAGTTGTTTTATCTTGTACCTTTAACCATTCATCTGCTCTTTCTTCAACAACCATTTCATGTCCCAACTCTAAGGGATAGATAATGGGAGAATTTTGGTCTGGACTCATATGAAAAGTAGAAATTTTTTTTAAATTAAAAATTTTTTCTTCAGAAAAAACTTGATTGCAAAAAAATAATGATAAGAAAAGAGTTAAAAAAAATTGCTTCATGATATAAACCTCAGCTAAAATAAAATTATGAATCAAAAAATTTCGCATATATATAAATCTCAGAATTTTGATAATAGGCTAAATAATGCAAAAATCAAATATATAATATTGCATTATACGGAAACAGAAACACTTGATCAAGCAATCAAGCTTTTATGTGCATCTGAGAGAAAGGTAAGTTCTCATTTTATAATTGATAAAGATGGAGGAATATTTAATCTAGTTGATGAAAATAAAAGAGCATGGCACGCAGGAGTTTCATCTTGGCAGAAAGAAAAAAAAATTAATGATCTATCAATTGGAATAGAGATTGTCTATGAAGGAGAAAAATCTAAAAAGAAGTATACAAATTCTCAGATTAGCTCATTAATTGTTTTGATTAATTATCTCAAAGAGAAGCACCAAATCAAACAATCAAATATTTTAGGACATAGCGACATTGCTCCTATGAGAAAAATTGATCCAGGAGTCTTTTTTCCATGGGAGGAGTTATTTAAACAAAAAATTGGTATTTGGCCAAAAATATTAAAAGAAAAAAAAGATCACACAGATTTGACTGATAAAGATTTTATTTTTTTTCTGAAGAATCTAGAAAGAATTGGTTTTGATGAAATTAGTTTTGAAGCAAATTTCAATAAAAATAAATATATAATAAATGCCTTTCATAGACATTATTTGATTGATCATCTAAATAAAAAACCTAGCTATTTCAGTTATAAAATAAGCCAAGAAATTATTAAATTGACAGATTAATCAAAATTTAAATATAAAATACATACTAGATGATTGGATAGCTGCCTTTTAAGGAGGAAAGTCCGGACTCCAAAGAGTACAATGCCGGTTAATGACCGGCGAGGGAAACCTTAGGGAAAGTGCCACAGAAAATATACCGCCAAAATATTTGGTAAGGTTGAAATGGTGAGGTAAGAGCTCACCGCATTAATGGTAACATTAATGGCTTGGTAAACCCCATTGGGAGCAAGTCTAAAAAAGCATAGTCATTTTTTGACAGGCGAACTCTTCGTTATGCTAGGTAGGACGCAAAAATTAATTGGTGACAATTAATTAAGATGAATAGCTATCACCAAATATGGCACAGAATCCGGCTTATAGATCATCTAGTTTTTTTTTTGTAGAAATATGGTGCAAAATACCATAAAATCCCATAGAATACCATGTAGTAATTAATTGAGAAAAAATATGGCACTTTTTTTATCAACTACCATAAATAAAATTGACTCAAAAGCAAGAGTTTCAGTGCCCTCAACTTTTAGAACAGCATTAAATAAACAAAGCTTTAAAGGCATAATTGCTTTTCCTTCATATTCGAGTAAATGTATTGACTCCTGTGGAATTGATAGGATGGAGGCAATTGCTGAGAGCCTTGACCAAAATGAAGGTTATTCTAAAGAAGAGTATGATTTAATGTCTTTGTACTTTGGAGAGGCAGAAAAACTTCCTTTTGATAGAGAAGGAAGGATAATTTTGCCAAAAAATTTGATACAGCACTCTGAGATTAAAGATCAAGTTTTATTTGTCGGTTTAGGTCCAACCTTTCAAATTTGGGAACCAATTACCTACAATGAACAAAAATTAAAGACAATTAAAAACGCCAAAGAAAAAAACCTTAACCCAAGATTAAAACCTATTCCGAGAGGAATTAGATAAAATTAGGAGAAAAAAATGACACTTCATCTTAAAATGCCATCAAAAGTAAATAATTTATCACCCAAAATCTCTGTTATTGGAGTAGGAGGAACTGGGGGTAATATTATTAACAGTATGGTCCAATCGAATATAGAAGGCGTTTCATTCCTTAATGTTAATACAGATAGCCAAGCCCTCAAACATTCACTTGGTGATCAAACATTACAATTAGGACCCAACTGCACTCAAGGATTAGGAGCCGGAGCCAACCCTGAAGTGGGTCGAGAGTCTGCTGAAGAAGTCACTTCAGAAATTCAAGAATATTTAGAAGATGCTAATATGGTGTTCATTACTGCAGGAATGGGTGGTGGCACAGGAACAGGAGCATCTCCAGTAATTGCAAAAATTGCACGTGATATGGGGATTCTAATTGTTGGTGTCGTTACAAAACCTTTTGAAATGGAGGGAAAAAGAAGAATGCATCAAGCAATAGAGGGCATTCAAGAGCTCCAAAAATATGTTGATAATCTAATTGTTATTCCTAACCAAAATATTTATCATTTTGCAAAACCTGAAACTACATTTTCAGAAGCCTTACAACTTGCAGATAACGTTTTAATTGATGGTGTAAAAAGTATAATAGATTTAATGGTGAAACCAGGTATTATGAATCACGACTTTGCTGATGTAAAAGCAGTTATGAGTGAAACAGGAAAGGTACACATGGGAACTGGTTTTTCAGAAGATCCTGAGAGAGCCATAAAAGCGACTGAAGAAGCTATCTGCAACCCATTACTAGAAAATAACTCTATGACAGGTGCCAAAGGAGTTTTAATAAATGTAACTGGAGGAAAAGATATAACACTCCATGAAGTTGACCAAGCTGTAAACCGCATAAGAGAAGAATCAGATGAAGATGCAAATATAATCTGGGGACTAACACAAGATGAAAATTTTGATGGAAAATTTAAAATTTCGGTAATATCAACCGGAATAGATTCTGAGAGTTATTTAAAAAGTAAGATAGAAGATGTAAATGTTAAGGAATTATATGATTATAAAAATACTGATTTAGGTTCTTCTAACAATATTTCTTCAATAGAAAACAATATAATAAAAGAAACCGAAATTAAAAATGAAGATGAGCATATAGATAAACAAACAAACTTTTTTGTAAATCTAGAAAACAAAGATTCCTCATTAAATCATGATAATAAACTTAAAGAGCTTGAAGAAAAAGCTGCAGAATTTAAGGTTGAAAATAATCAAACTGTTGACAAAAAATCATTTTTATCAAAAATATTCGGTTCTAAAAATTCTGAAAATGAAAAAGATTCAGATCACGTAAAAATGGATAAAATCGAACCTCAAATAAAAAATACAACTTCGAAAAATACCATTGAAATAGAAGTGGAAAATGGGAAGGAACTTACTGATGATTTGAAAGAAAATGATTTTTTTGAGAATGATAAGAATACAGAGAATGAATTAAAAAGTACGTCTCATGATGATGATCTACTTCAAATTCCAGCCTTTTTAAGACGACAAGCAAACTAATTAAAAAGAATTGAAAAAAATTAGAAAACATATTCCTGTAATGTGCAGTGAAGTAATTGATTTTTTGGGGCCGCAAAAAAATGGTATTTACGTTGACGCAACATTTGGACAAGGTGGTTACTCCAAAAATATTTTAAATAAAAGTGAATGTAAATTAATAGGAATTGATAGAGACAAACATTCAGAGAAGTTTGCATTAAACCTCAAAGAAGAATTTAAAGAACGTTTTTTATATAAAACCGCTAGATTTAGCGAATTAGACAAAATACTTAATTTTTTTCGAATAAAAAAAATAAATGGTATTGTTTTTGATCTAGGTTTGTCTAATACTCAGATTGATGAAGCTGAAAGAGGTTTCTCATTTAAAAAAAATGGTCCTCTTGACATGAGAATGGGATCACAAATAAATCCTGATCTAACCGCTGAAATAATTGTAAATGAGTTTTCTGAAAAAGATCTAAGTGCAATTTTTTTTAATTTAGGGGAAGAGAGAAATGCTCGAATTATTTCAAATCAAATAATAAAATCAAGGAAATTAGAAAAAATAAAAACAACTTCACAACTATCTGAAATTATTAACAAAGTAAATCCAAATAAACATCAAAGAATTGATGGTTCAACAAAAGTTTTTCAAGCTTTAAGAATTTTCATAAATAAGGAACTAGACGAATTAAAAATAGGGTTGGAAAAGTGTTTGTTAGCTCTAAAAAAAAAATCAAAGATAGTTGTTGTGTCATTTCATTCCCTTGAGGATAGAATTGTTAAAAATTTTTTTAGGGATAATAGTGGTTATTTCTCTGGAAATTATAAGCATCTTCCGGAAAAAAATATTTCCACTAATATACCTAGATTAAAAATATTAACAAAAAAAATAATTAAGGCATCATTTTCGGAAATTAAATTGAATTCGCAAGCAAGGTCAGCAAAATTAAGAGTAGCTGAAAAGTTATGATTAAAAAAAAATATCTTTTTATCTTTTTTATATTAATAGTTACAAACATCGTAACTAACCTAAAAGTTACAAATACTGAACGTAAAATATCTATAATTGAAAAAAAAATAAATAAACTACAATTTGAAATAGACCTTAATGAAGTAAATTGGGCATATATTAATAGACCAGAAAATTTATATAAGTTAAATGAAGAAAGTTATGAATTTAAACCAATATTA
>JAOOJU010000053.1 GCA_028407765.1 Rickettsiales bacterium | reverse complement strand
CTGGGGTTGTTTAACTTGAATTAACAAGTTACCATCATCCGAATTAGCTTTAATATATTCTCAGGATTAGATACATGAAAGACACTTTTTTAAGAAGTTGTGAACATTGGAGTGAAACAAGTCGCAATGAAATGCAGGATTTTTATACGCTAGCATCTATTGATTATAAATATTTAGCAGAGAAATTTGAGTGGAAGAAATGGTTGGAAACCCATCAAGCTAATGTAGGTCAACGCAAACTAAAACTCCTAGATGCTGCTTGTGGTTCAGGTAAATTTCCATCAGCTCTTATTCAATACGCTGGGTTATCAAACGCAAAAATATTGCCAATTGAATACGCACTTCTTGATCCGTCCTCATTTTCAATTGCAGAAGCTCGTAAAGCTATTAATTTTCCATTTGAAGTTAGTTCTGAATTTGAAACTACTTTGCAGGAATTTAATTGTGAACAAGGAGCCTATGATATCATCTGGGCAACACATGCTCTTTATGCAGTTCCCAACAAACAACTTAAAGACGCACTAAAGCGTTTTGTTCTTGGGATGGCTGAATCAGGTTTTATTGCTCACGCAAGTGAGAAATCTCACTACCTTGAATTTTACAGACATTATTTAAATGGCTTCAAAGGGGGTTCTGGAGAACCTTATTCAAGTGCTGAACAAATTTTGCAAACACTAAAAGAGATTGGTATTGCTCATAGAGTTGAAAAAATTACTTACGAAAATGGTATATCCGAGAACGCACCTTTACAAGTTCAAGGATACCTGCAACGTTGTGTTTTCGATGATACAATTGACCTTAAAGCAATGCTTGAAAATTCGACAACCGGACCATATTTGAAGAATTGTATCAAGACCGGTCAGTGGCGTTTCAAGCAAAAAGTAATGTTGATTTTTCTGACGAAAAACAATTTTAAATCTTTTTAAACATTTTGTTTACATCAAATGTGGGAATACAATCATAATTTTTAATACATGTTAATAAAAAAGTTTTTATTATCTACTACACCAGAGCTATGTCTAGGTGTGTTATTAATATTTAGCTCTAGTATTGGTCAAACTTTCTTCATTTCACTTTTTTCTGGAGAAATAAGAAATGATTTTAATCTTTCTCATGGAATGTTTGGAATATTTTATTCTGTTGCAACACTTATGAGTGCGTTATTTTTTTTTTGGCTAGGAAAGCTTACAGACAAATTTAATTTGATACTTCTCGGAATAATTACTCTTGGTATATTAAGTGGGTTTTCATTTTTAATATCAAGTGCTGAAACATTTCTCATTCTTTTCTTATCTTTATTAGGTCTCCGCTTGTTTGGCCAAAGTATGATTAGTCATATAGCAGTAACTGCAATGGCCCGTTGGCATTCAAATAAACGAGGGCGAGCTCTAAGTATTGCACTTATGGGACATCCAATTGGAGAGGCTCTATTACCTTCTCTTATTACTTTCTTTTTATTACAATTTAATTGGCGTGAAATTTGGTTGGGTATAGGTATATGTATAATAATCATTTTTTTACCTATAGTTTATTGGCTTGGAAGATATTTAAAATCACATGGACTAGATTCATCAAATAATATCCAGTCGAAATCAAAAAGGAATAATGTTTCGTGGAATCGTTCACAGGTCCTCAAAGATTTACGGTTTTACCAAATCATACCTGGACTATTAATTTCTCCCTTCATAATAACTGGAATTTTTTTTCATCAGATACATTTAATTGAAACAAAATCTTGGTCTATTACATTTTTAGCATCATCATATCCGTTTTTTGCCTTAAGCGTAATTGGAGCTACTTTTGGTGCTGGTTGGATAATTGATCGGTTTAGCACAGTACATTTATTACGATATTTTTTGTTACCTCTTGCTTTTGGATTGATACTAATAGCTTTTACAGAAAAGACTTATGCCCTTCCTTTTTTTATGATCTTAATTGGAGCGTCTGCTGGAGCAGCAACTATTGTTCTAAGTGCTCTATGGGTTGAGCTTTATGGAATTAATTATCTTGGTTCGATCAGATCTATGTGTTTTTCTCTGGTTGTACTATCTACCTCTATCTCTCCAGCACTTATAGGATTATTGTTAGACATAGGTGTAACATTGGAAGTTCAATTTATTATATTTGCTATTTTAATATTAATCTGTTCAATTAGTTTTGCAATTTTAACACCTAATCTTTTAATTTCCAGATCCCCACCCTCATAAAGCTTATTAGAATCTATAGGTTAAAGGTAGACTTTATTTTCTTAATAGTTTTAAAACGAAAAAAGTAAGAATTCCAGAAACTATACCTGGAGCCACCTCATAAATAAATTCACTAAGTCCGTAATGTCTCCATAATAATAAAGTTATTAGAGGTATCAACATTATCATTAATGATGAAAATTCTGAGACTTTTTGTTTTAATGAGTAAATTATTAATAAAGGAGAAAAACAACAAGCTAATGTTGACCATGACATTAATACAAGATTAAAAACATTTTTATTATCATTAATAGCTATGGTAACAACAAATACAGTAACGATTAAGGTTACTAATTTATTTATCAAATAATTTGTTTTTTTACTTATTAAAAGATCATTTGTAATTGAGGCAGTACAAGCAAGTATTTGAGAATCTGCTGTTGACATTGTAGCAGCAAAAATACCTGCCAAAACTACTCCGACAAAAAATTCAGGAAGTAAATTTGCTGCTAAAGTTGGTAAAGCTAATTCTGGATCTATACTATTAGTTTCTGGAATTAATAATCTTGCTACAAAAGCTGCTAAAATAGTTAATGAATAGAATAGTATATACCAAGTATAATAATATACTCTTGTTTTTGCGATGTTTTTGGTATTATCAATTGTCATAAACCTTACCATAACGTGAGGTTGACCTATCACCCCTACACCAGAAAAAAACCAACCGATAATAAACATGTATGGAGCTAAAAAAAAATCTGAAAAATTTGTTGATGGAAACCATTTCATATAATCTGGAGATATTTTATATAATTGATTTATAAAGTTTGCAAAACCACCTAAATCTTTTATTCCAAAAAAAACCATTAAAAACATAGCAATTATCATTACTAAAGATTGAGCTGCGTCTGTCCAAATGGATGCTCTAATTCCACCTGAGAAACAATAGATTAATACAATAACTCCACCAATAATTGCACCTAATTTATAATCTATACCAAATAAAATATGCATGGACTTACTTCCAGCATTTAGCTGTGCTGCTGCATATGTCGATAAAAAAATAAGAATTATTAACCCGCCAAATAATTGTACATATTTATAGTTCTTTCCATGCCATTTACTTACCAGACTGGCAAAACTTACAACCTTTAATTCCTGAGATTTCTTTCTCAAATTTTTATGCACAAAAAGAGATGAAATAAAGTCACCGAAAATTAATCCAAACATTAACCAAACAGATTGCAAACCATAAACATATGTAAATCCAATCTGACCAATAAACATATATCCACTATTAGATGTTGCTATGGCAGATATAGCTGCAAGCCAGGGTCTGATTTCTTGATTCGCAAGAAGGTAGTCTATAGATGTATTCTTTTTTTTAAGAATTGATAAAGATCCTATTAAAGTAAATAAGAACAGAAACAAACAAAAGCTCAAGAATATCATTAAGATATTATCTTGTTATACAATAAGATTTTGAAGTTTGCCTTACCACCAAACAATTAACTGGAAGATTAAAATCACTTAAACCATTGACTGAGGTCTTTGTAAAATAATCTGTAAGTCTTGATACTAAAATACCATAATGTTTGGATGACAAAACTAACGAGGCATAGAAGAAACCTGCAACTTGATTGGCTAGAATATGAGGTTTCTGTTTATAAGTAAGTATATGTGGAGTAATTTTTATTTCACAATCGGTAAATATTTTTTTAATAAGTTTATCTAAGCTTTTTAATGATCTAACTCTTGGATCACCTAATTCTAATAACCCATAATAAGGGAATTTTTTTTGAACATATTGATATATTATGTTGTGAATTTCTAAATATCCCTTTGCAGAATTTAAATCTCCATCAACAATTGCAGAAAAAACACCCTTTTTATTAAGTAACCTTTTAATAGTCTTTAATACAGTAACAACTGGATCCATTAATGTTAAAGCCCAATGACAAAAAATTACATCTTTTGAAGCATCTTTCATAAAGCTTAAGTCCTGAGCATTTGCTTTATAAAAATTTATATCATTATTGGAAAATCTAGTTCGTGCAAGTTTAAGTTCGTTATCATTCATATCCACACCAAAAAGTTTAAGATCTGAGGAAAAGCGTTTCTTACAAAGCTCCAAAAGAACTCCGCTTCCACAAGCTAAATCAAGAATCTCAGTATGGGAATCTGGATCAACAGTATCTAAAAGTAATTCGTAACTATTCTTTCCATTTAAATCACAACAACTCGTTGCGATCTCTTCAGTAAAACCTGTGTAACGATTGTGAATAATATGAAGATGATCTGACAAATCTTGAGTATTTGGGGTCTTTCCTGAGTGAATTTTATTCATCCATGAAGAATTTAATTTTTTATAATTAGTTTTAAAAACCATAACAATTTTATATTGATTACTTTGTAGGCCAACAAATTGGATTTAAATAACTTGATACAATTTCACCTGGCTTAGTATCAGGAATAAATTTTTCCCAATCTCCAGAAATCATTGTAGGATCATTTATAACGCGAGCACCATCTGCAAAATATGTATTTGCCAAAACGATCCGGCTTTGTGTTGTTTTATTTTCTGAGGCAGTATGAAAACTAAGATTATGGTGAAAACTTACTTCACCTAATTCAAAAGGTTCTTCAACAATTGTTACTTGCTTTTTCTTAAAAACATTTTTTATCTTTCTGTCATAACTGGTATCAAATTCATTAAATTTTATATCTTTAACAAGTTTATAGATCTCTAATGGCTGTGCAAAAGTCAAAGGGCCCATTTCAATTGGGATTGCTTGAGCTGGAATCCATGCAGTTATTACATCATTTGTATCTAGAGGAAAATGATGATC
>JAOOJU010000052.1 GCA_028407765.1 Rickettsiales bacterium | reverse complement strand
ATTATGGTAAATATGATGAAATTATTAAACTTCATTTAGATCAGAACAAAAAATTAAAATTTTGTGAAAAATAAATACTATAAATCTAAGATAAATTTTAAGAATAAAAATATTCTTTTAACAGGTGGAACTGGTTCATTTGGACAAGCTTTTGCTGAGAAACTTTTAAAATTTTATGATCCAAACAAAATAGTAATTCTTTCAAGAGATGAACATAAACAATATGAAATGGAAAATAAGTTTCAAAATTATAAACTTGATAAGTTAAGATTCTTTCTTGGAGATGTAAGAGATACTGAAAGACTGAAAGTAGCATTTAAAGATATTGATTATGTAATACACACAGCAGCACTTAAACATGTTCCTCTTGCAGAATATAACCCTTTTGAGTGCATTAAAACAAATGTTATAGGAGCCCAAAATGTGGTCGAGGCTTCAATATTTTGTGGTGTAAAGAAGGTTATTGCTCTATCAACAGATAAAGCTTCAAATCCATTAAATCTCTACGGAGCATCTAAATTAGCTTCAGACAAAATTTTTATAGCGGCAAATAATTATTCAGGTAAGGGGGGTACTTCATTTTCAATTTGCAGATATGGTAATGTAGTGAATTCTAGAGGAAGTGTTATACCCTTATTTAAAAAACTCTTTGAAGAAAAAGCTAAGAGTATTCCAATCACCGATAGAAGAATGTCTAGATTTTGGATAAATATAAATAAAGGCGTTGAGTTTGTAATTGCTTCAATAGATATGATGATTGGTGGGGAAATTTTTGTTCCTAAATTACCAAGTATGAATGTGGTTGATGTAGCTGAAATAATCGCTCCGAAAATTCCAATTAAAATCATAGGTATTAGATCAGGTGAAAAAATTCACGAAACTATGGTTTCTGAGGATGATTCAAGGTACACAATAGAATTAAAGGATAGATTTATCATTTTACCTCCTAAATTATATCTAAAGAAGGAAGAAATTTTTAAAAAAAATTCTCAAAACTTGGATTTAGAAGATAATTTTAAATATTCTAGTGATACCAACACAGACTGGCTTACAAGAAATCAATTTCTAGAATTATTGAAAGATTAAAAGTTATCAAAGTGCTAAAAACTCCAAAAAATTTTCTTCATTATAGTAAACAGTGTATCGATAAATCTGATATTATAAGTATTGAAAAGGTTTTAAAGAGTGATTTCCTTACAACTGGACCTGAAGTTGAAAAATTCGAAAAAAAACTATCAAAAATTGTTGGTTCAAAGTATGCTTTAGTTTGTTCTAACGGTTCAGCAGCATTATATTTAGCTTATTTATCTCTGGGACTAAAAAAGAATACCACGGTTATTTTACCTTCAATTACATTTGCTGCTGCGGCAAATGCGGCAAAAATGTTGGGTTTTAGGATTATATTTTGTGATGTTTCTCCTTTATCAGGCTTAGTAACAAAACAAGATTTAGAAAAAACAATAATAAAGAATAAAATTAAAGGCGGATTATTTGTTCCAGTTCATCTGAATGGACAGTCTGTTGACTTGGAGGAAATAAATAAAGTGTGTTACAAATATAAACTAAGAATAATTGAAGATGCTTCTCATGCCTTAGGTACCTTATTTAAGACAAAGGGAACAATATCTTCCATAGGTGCTTGCAAGTATAGTAGTATGACAACATTTTCTTTTCATCCAGTTAAGAATATTACAATGGGGGAGGGCGGTGCAATTACAACCAACAATAAAGATCTTTTTGAAAAGCTTATACTGCTTAGAAATAATGGTATACAAAGAAACTCTAATTTTTTTCAATCAAATAAGTCTGCATTTGATAATGATAAAAATTTAAACCCAAATTATTATGAAATTCAATCTATAGGACTTAATTTTCGTGCTAGTGATATCAATTGTGCTCTAGGAAATAATCAACTTAATAAACTTAAAAAGTTTGTAAATAAAAGAAATATTATAATCAATAGATATGATTATTTATTAAAAGAATTAAAACCGTTATTATGTCCCATTGAAAAATATGAATATAGCGTTACATCATTTCATCTTTATGTAGTCCTGATTAACTTTGATAGATTATTAATATCGAGAGCCAAGATGATAAATATTTTAAAAAAGAAAAATATTGGTGTACAAGTTCATTACCCACCACTTCACTTACAAAAGATTTATGGAAGTAAGAAGCAATTACCCGGTTCTGAAGAATATTATTCTAAATGTTTATCATTACCATTATTTCCACAACTTCAAATCAGTGAAGTAGAATATATTACGGCAACTATTAGGGATATTATCTTAAAATATAAAAAAAAATGAAATTTGGAATAGGTACCGTGCAATTCGGCTTAGATTATGGATTGTCAAATAATATAAAAATCCCAAGTAATAAGCAAATCAAAGAAATATTACTATTCTTCAAAGAAAATAATCTAGAGTATATTGATACTGCATCATTGTATGGTTTAAGTGAAGAAAAAATAGGAAAACTCTCTCCCGTTAATAATAGATTTAAAATTATAACTAAAACCATAAAGGTAACAGGTACTGAAGTCCTAAAGAATGACATTATAAATCTGAAAGAAAATATAAAAAAATCCTTTGAGAATTTAAAAAGAAAAACAATTTATAGTATCCTTATTCATAGAGAAACTGATCTTTTAAAGCCAGGGTCAGAGGAAATTTATAACTATTTATCAGATTTAAAAAAAAAAAAAATGATCAAAAAGATTGGTTTTTCAAGCTACTCTCCAGAAACAGCCAATAGCATAAATAAAAAGTTTAATTTTGATATTATTCAATTACCAATAAATATTTTAAATCAAAAATATCTGAAAAATAATTTTTTAGAAAAATTAAAAAAAAAAAAAATTGAAATCCATGTTAGATCTATTTTCGATCAAGGAATTTTAGCAGAGAATGAGGATGCATTAGATATAGATATTGATTTACATAAAAAAAAAAAAATTAAAAGTATTCTAAATTATTTGAAAAAAAAAAAATGTTCCCTAATTAAAGCCGCTATTTTATTTGTTAAACGCATAAACCAAGTTGATGTACTAATTTTTGGAATTCATAATTTATCCCAATTAAAAGAAACATATGAAATATTTAAATACAAAGATAATCTAGATATAAATTTTAAAGATATTTCTTTATAGGGTTTCAAGACCTAGGTGTGCATGAGTAAAATTATAATTATTAGAACATGTTGTAATTCTAATAGTGGGGGAGGTCACTTATTAAGATGTTTGGCTTTATCTAAAATATTATCTAAAAGAAACAAAATTCTTTTATATTGTCCTGATGCTAATACTAAAATTCTTAATAATGTTATAAATAATGAAGAAATTAGCTTAATTAATTATGATAATATTAAAGATTTAAAAGATAGTATTGATTTATGTATTTTAGATGACTATAGAATTAACAATTCTGAGATTTTATTTTTTAGGTCTAGGTCAAAAAAAATCATAATTATTGATGAGCATATTACTGAAAATGAATATGCAGATTTGATAATTAATTTAACTTTGCCTAATACTCTTGAAAGAAAAAGTATCAAACCTATTTTAACAGATTTAAAGTATTCATTAGTTGACTCATGCTATAGTGAAATCGCAAAAAATTTCAAAGTGAAAAAAAATGTACAAAGAATACTAATTAATTTTGGATTGTTAGACAATAAATCTATGACCTTAAATATTTTAGAATTAATAGAGAGTTCAAATTATCCATTTAATAATTTTAAATTTGATATATTAATATCGTCGCTTAATAAGAATTTGAGTCAAATAAAAACTTTATCTAAATCTTCAAAAATTGATTTTAATCTATGCATAGATAATTTTAACATAAGTAATATTTTAAAAAAAAGTGATCTTGTTATTGGATCTGGAGGATTGAGTTTATTAGAGAGATTAACGGTGGGCGTCCCTTCTATTACTTTTCCAATAAGTGAAAACCAGAATTTAGTTAAGGAAAAAATTCATAAATTAAATTGCACGTATTTCATTGCTGAAGAATTAATGAATGATTTTATTGAAATAATGATGAAGTTGATCAATAACTATAAATTGAGAGAAAAAATGTCCAAACTAGCTAGGATAAAATTTGATGGTAAAGGAGCATTAAGAGTAGCTACAATCATTGAAAAAAAATTAATTTAGTTTAGATGCTTAAGAGTAATTATTTCATCTTTTGCTATTTCTTTGTTACATACCTTCCTCTCAATCTTATCAAAGTTAAACGCATCAATAGCTTCTTTTTTTTTATTTAGTCTTTTAAAAGAAATATTCTGTATTGTTATTTTATCATTCTTCTTGATGATGTGTTTAGCAACGCAAAACCTTTTCATTTTTTCTAATTGTTCTAATTCTTTTTTCCTAACCACTATTTTTTCTTTTCCTAACATTATTTCGATTTCTCGAATTTTTTTTACCATATTTTTAAACTCCTTAGGTTCTAACGATACTAATTTATCTGGAGGATTTGATTTTCTATCCAAAGTAAAATGTTTCTCTATTACACACGCTCCCAATGCAACTGAAGCACATACTGATAAAATTCCACTAGTATGATCAGAATAACCAATATTAATATTAAATTTTTTTTTTAATCCAATAATATTTCTTAAATTTAATTCTTCATAATCTGCGGGATATATTGACACACAATGTAAAAGAACTTTTTTTTTTACATCATGTTCATTAAGAATCTTAAGAGACTTTTTAATGATTTTATCATCACTCATTCCTCTTGAGACAAATATAGGCTTTTTTTTTTTTGCAATTTCTTGAATAAGTGGGAGGTTAGTAATTAATCCAGAAGAAATTTTATAAGCTTCCATACCAATTTTGTCACAAAATCTCAAACTTGAGAGATCCCCCGGAGTAGCAAAAACAATTGAATCTTTCTTAAATTCTCTGAACAATTTTTCATATTCGAAATTTTTTAATTTGAATTTTGAGAAAACTTTGTATGAATTAGTTCCTTCTTGATATGACTCTTCGGGATTAATAATTTGAAACTTTACAGCATCAGCTCCTGATTTAAATGCTTCAATAACCATTTTCCTTGCTAATTCGTAATTACCCATATGATTTATACCTATTTCTGCAATAATAAATACTGGGTGTCCAGAGCCGATTATTTTACTTTTAATTCTAAAGCTATTCAT
>JAOOJU010000051.1 GCA_028407765.1 Rickettsiales bacterium | reverse complement strand
AATAGATTTAAATTTTATCAAAAAAACGTATCATTTTGTTTGAAAAAAAATTATAGATATTTATATATATTATAATACGTATTTATGTCTGTGATCATTAAATAGGAGCTAAAAGTGAATTATAGTTTGATCAGTTTATTTTCTACCATAATAAAACTGAGTTAGTAATAAAATGGAAGAAATAGACGTAATCATTGTTGGTGCAGGAATTGCTGGAATTACAACTGCTTATTATCTACAAGAAAATTTTCCTGATATCTCATACAAGATAATTGAGTCAAGAAATGATTTAGGTGGTACCTGGGATCAAATGACTTTTCCGGGTGTTCGAGCTGATAATGATATGTATACCTACGGATTTAGCTTTAATCCTTGGAAAGGAGCAATAATAGGAAAAGGTCTGGAGATAAAAAGATACATTAAAAAATCAGCAGAAAAATTTAGTATTAATAAATTTATATTGTTTAATACAGAGGTTAAATCATTATCTTGGAAAAATAATCAATGGGTAACAAGAACTAATAATAAAAATTTTATAAGCCGATATGTTATTTGTTGTACTGGATCACGAGATCGTAAAAATCCCCATTTACCAAAGTTTAAAGATGAAAATAAATATCAAGGAAAAATTGTTCATACGCAAGCGTGGGGAAATACAAATTTCAAAGATAAAAATGTAGCTATTGTTGGAAGTGGTTGTACTGCGATTACAATGGCACCTTCAATTATTAAAGAGGCCAAAACAGTTACATTAATACAACGTAGTCCTGCGTGGATTATTAATATTGATAGTAAAGAAAAATCGACTCGAGGTTATAAAACGTTTCAAGTTTTAAAGGATTATTTTTCGAGTAGATTTTTTAAAAAGACACTAAAAAAGAAAATGATTTCTAATAACTCTTATTACAATGATGTCACTACTCCTTCCTATGATTTTTGGGATCAGAGACCTGCAAGTAGTTTAGATTATGATTATTTTAATTCTGTAAAATCAAGTAAAGTTTCAACTGTTCGTCAAGGAATTAGTAATTGGGAGACAAATGGTGTAAAGTTAAAAAATGGAAAAGTTATTGATAGTGATATTGTAGTTATGGCCACAGGTGGGAATGCGCAATTATTGGGAGGTATTAATATTTTTGTTAACGAAAAAAAAATAAATATTAATAATACAAGTTGGTATAGAGGAATGATGTTTAGTGGAATTCCAAATCTTTTTGCTCACGCTGGCTATATTAACTTTAGTTGGACTGCAAGATGTGAGATAGTTAGTAGGCGTATTTGTAAAACGATTAAATATATGAAGAAAAAAAATCTGACAACTTGTACTCCAAAATATCTGGGCGAAAAATCAAAGCCATCAATTCAGGCAAATTATATTTTAAGAGCAATGGACCAGTTTCCCGATAGAACATACAAATTTTATCAAAATTATTTGATAGAGTATATAAGTTTTAAATGGACAAAAATTAACGACGGGGCACTTGATTTCGGATGATCAGAGGAATTCATATATGAAGCTTGAATCAATAGCACTTCACCATGGTTATGACTCAGATAAAAACGACCAAAAATCTGCAACAACCCCTATATACCAAACCTCAGGTTTTACCATAGATGATACCCAACATGGTGCAGATTTATTTGATCTTAAAGTTGAAGGAAATATTTATTCAAGAATAGGAAACCCAACCAATGCGGTACTTGAAAAAAGGCTTGCGGAAATGGAAGGTGGGATAGCTGCTTTATCCCTTGCCTCTGGGATGGCTGCAATTACATATGCTATTCAGACTATTGCAAGAACAGGTGATAATATTGTGAGTACCAATCAGCTATATGGAGGTACATATAACTGTTTCACTCATAGTTTCCCTAAGCAAGGTATTAATGTGAAAATGGTTGATGGATCAGATTACAAAGGGATTGATGAGGCAATAGATGAAAAAACTAAGGCTTTATATTGTGAATCAATTGGTAACCCTTTTGGAAACATTATTGACATAGAGAAGTTTGCAGAAATCGCTCATAAAAATGGTATCCCCCTAATTGTTGATAACACTGTAGCAACTCCTTATTTGTGCAGACCAATCGATTTTGGAGCAGATATTGTTATCCATTCACTTACAAAATACATAGACGGTCACGGAGCTACGATTGGAGGAATAATTGTTGATTCTGGAAAATTTGATTGGGCTAAAGAGGCAAAGAAATTTCCTATGCTCAACAAACCAGACCCTTCTTATCATGGGGTGATATATACAAAAAAATTTGGACCTGCTGCGTTTATTGGTTGTTGCCGAGTAGTTCCATTAAGAGAAACAGGAGCATGTTTATCTCCTAATAATGCTTACATAATAATGCTGGGACTTGAATCATTAGGCGTGAGAATGGAGAGACATTGTGAAAATGCACTTGCACTTGCGAAATATTTAGAAAACCATGAAAGAGTAGAATGGGTAAATTATGCTGCTTTAGCAAAAGATAAATATAACGATGTTTGTAAAAAGATTACAAATGGTCAAGCATCAGGCATCATAAGTTTTGGTATCAAAGGTGGAAGAGATGCAGGAGCAAAATTTATTGACGCACTTAAAATGATTTTGAGAGTACTTAGTATGGGAGATGCCAAATCACTTGCATGCCACCCAGCATCGACGTTGCATCGACAATTAACTCCTGATCAGAAAGCTCTAGCAGGAGTAAGTGAAGACTTAATTAGAATTTCTGTTGGTATTGAACACATTGATGACATTATTCAAGATGTTGAGCAAGCCATTGAGGCTACAAAAAAATAAAAGTATAATAATCAATAGTTTATAAAAACCATCTAATTATCAAAACACCATCTAATTATCTTTATCAAACACTCTTGTTAAAAAGAATTAGCAAATAAGAAAAATTAATATAAATAAATGCCAGGAGTGATTGAGTTTAAGTCAACCTTTACAATTTATATTTGTTACATTATGATATAATAGTATTTTGTTAAATCTATAACCAGAAAATTAATTTTTTTGATAGTTTCAAAAAAAAATATAAACAAATATTTTGTGATAATATAGCTTGAAAAGTAAATAATTTTTTTTACATAACGACTATGAAAATATCAAAATTATCAATAATTTTTATTTTTATTTTTAGCTTTATTTCTTCTTCTGTTTCAACAAAATATCTATCTTTTTGTTTGAATAGTCATAATTCGGAAAGACAAATTTTAAAAAATTTAGCTAATGAAAATTTTTGTCATAAAGCTACCGAAGAAAAAAAAGAAAATCAGTTATGCTTTGAGTGTGATTGTTATTCTAATAGCTATTTATATAACCCTAACAGCGTAATTGAAAACAAACTTTTTAAGTATAAACCTTATAAATCTCATTTAAGTAAAATTTCATTTATTGATAGTATGAAAGATCCTCCTCCAAGGAAGTCAGCTTAATAACTCTAAATTAAATTTTTTTTAAATATAACTTTTTTTAGTTTAACAAATTTTAGGATAAAAAAAATGAACAAACATATCTTGTGTTGGTTTATTTTAATTACTCTGTTTTTTTCAAGAGAAATTAATTCAAGACCAATTTCATATCAAGGTGGATGGACAATTATGCAAAAGAATGACTTTAATAGACACAGCTTTCATTCGCATTTTAGTCCTTCTGTAAATTACTCAATTGGCTATAGAGTTGAGTATTGGCGAAAAAAAGAATGGACATTTCAAGGTCTACAACTAAATTATTTACTAAAACGTTTCAATAAACCAAACTCACAAGCAAACTTGTATTTTAAAAACGCATTAGGTTTCGCTCTAAGTGATTATAAAAATCTTGACAAGAACATAGAACCAAATATTTTTTCTGGTGTTGCATTTGACTGGGAAAATAGACAGTTGTTTTTTAGTTATGAGAATAGAATAAATTATAACTACACAATTGATAGATTTTTAGTACAAAAAACTCGAATTGGGTTTGCACCATATATTGGTAAATATGGAGATCTTCATACATGGATTATGCTTCAAGCTGAACATATGTCTCGAGGTAAAAAAAGAATTGTTTACACACCAATGATAAGAGTTTTTAAAGGTGACTACTTGGCGGAGTTTGGTTTATCAAATCATAAGGATATTATGTTTAATTTTATAAAGAGATTTTAAGGAGAAAAAAATGAGATTATTTTTGTCAATTTTATTAGTAACTTTTTTCGTAATATTAGATTACAAAGTTTCCTTATCAGAAACTAAAATAGAAGAACAAACAGTGAGAGTTTCTGTTAATGGGCTTGTTTGTGATTTTTGTGCGCGTTCAATTGAAAAACTTTTTAGTAAAAAAGAATCTGTTGATAGTATTAACGTGAATTTGGAAAAAATGTTAATAACTATTAATTTAAAAATAGGCAAAGTCCTAAATGATGACACAATTAAAGAAGTGATTAGAAACTCTGGTTATGACGTAACGGAAATATATCGTGAAAAGTAAAATACTTAAACAATTTATCACACCATCTTTAAGTTTATTTACCAGTCTTAGTACATTGATTTGTTGTGCTTTTCCAGCATTGTTAGTTTCACTGGGAATGGGTGCGTCATTAGTTGGTTTTGTAACTATTTTTCCTTGGATAGCTATTATATCCAAATTTAAAATACAAATTTTTCTTATAGCTGGTTTATTACTTATATTTTCTGGTTATTTATGCTGGCAAGGAAGAAATGCACCATGTCCATCAGATCCAATACAAGCAAAGATTTGTTCAAAATTAAGAGTTGTAAATTTAGTTATTTTTCTTGCTTCTTTAGTTATTTATCTTGTAGGATTTTTCTTTGCTTTTTTGGCAGTTAATATCTTCTTTTAACTGATTTTCATTGAAAGAACTATTTAATTTTTTTTAATTGGTCAGTATTCAAGGCAGTGATTATTTCATTTTTTGAAGAAAATATTAGATTTGAAAAGCGCACTAAAAGACCATATGACTACAAAAATTTAGAGTTTAATTTTTAGTAGCTGATAGGAAAAAAAGAGAAAAAAAACAGAGTTTATTCTTTAATATTTACTAGAATTTTAAGGTTTTTTCGGTTCATTTTTTACCTCTTCTAAAAAACTATGCTTACTCTTTACCACAAATTTTTCGAAGATTGGTATGAAAAAAAGAGGGATTATTCCGCCAATTACTACTCCAAAAATCATCTTTCTTAAATCTGGGTCTAAATAGCATGCAATAATATCTGCAAAAATATGAGATAAAGCTGCACCAAATATTCCAGCAACATAACCATTAGAAAGAATCTTTAGGAATTTATTTATACTAAAACCTGTATAATAACCTAGGATCATTATTGCAACATGTACAAAACCAAATATAAGTCCTTT
>JAOOJU010000050.1 GCA_028407765.1 Rickettsiales bacterium | reverse complement strand
GAGGACTTATCTTCAGGTACGAAAGGTGCAGCTCTTGGGGGAATTACAGGTATTTTTGAGATGCCAAATACAAAACCACCAACAATTACTAAAGAAGATTTTGAAGTAAAGATTTTGTTGGCAGAAAAAAAAAGTTATTGTGATTTTAGTTTTTTTGTTGGTGCTGCAAGAGAAAATATTTCTAAACTGGAATATCTTGAAAATCTTTCTGGATGTTGTGGAGTAAAAATATTTATGGGTGCTTCAACAGGAGAGCTCTTAGTTGAGGATGATGAAACTCTAAGAAAAATATTAAGTGCAGGTAAAAGAAGAGTTGCTATTCATAGTGAAGATGAATACCGACTTAAAGAAAGAAAATTTATTATAGAAAAAGATAATGTAACCGTACATGATCATGAACATTGGAGAGATGCTGAAGCTGCCTTAAGTAGTACAAAAAGACTTTTAAAAATAGCTAAAGAAGTTGGAAGAAGAATTCATATTTTACATATATCAACGGCAGATGAAATTCCTTTAATAAAAGAAAGTAAGGATTTTTCAACAGCAGAAGTTACACCCCAGCATCTTTTTTTTCATTCTCCAGAGTGTTATGATAGACTTGGAACATTTGCTCAAATGAATCCACCAATTCGAGGAATGAAACATAATGAGGGATTGTGGAAGGCGGTAAATGATAAAGTTATCGATGTTGTAGGATCCGATCATGCACCTCACACAATTTCTGAAAAAAATAATAGTTATCCAAATTCACCTTCAGGTATGCCAGGTGTACAGACCCTAGTTCCAATTATGTTAAATTTTGTTAATCAAAATAAAATTTCATTATCAGATTTTGTAAGGCTTACCTCAGTAAATCCAACAAAAATATACAACATAAAAAATAAAGGATTTATTGAAAAAGGTTATGATGCAGATTTTACTATTGTTGACTTAAAGAAAAAAAAAACAATTCTTAATAGTTGGATTGCAACTAAATCTAATTGGACCCCATATGATGGAGTTAGTGTAACTGGATGGCCAATTTATACCATAATCAGGGGTAAAATTGTAATGTACAACGATATTATTATCAGCGGTCCCGTTGGAAAAAAAATTGAATTTCAAAATGAATAGTTAACTTTGTTTGTTACAGTTTATAATTTCAATATAGCTAGAATTGCAAGTATATTTCTTTTCTGCTTTTTTTAACGCTATTTGCTTTGCTGTTTCTTTGTCTGGAGCATTGATCATGTCAAATTCTTTGCCATATAAAAAAATTTCCATTTCTATTTTAAACCAATACATGATTATTTTTCAGATTTATCAATTATAAAACTTATCATTGCGTCACCAGAAACATTGGTTGCAGTTCTTAACATATCAAGAAATCTATCTACCCCCATTACAATAGCTATACCTTCAAGAGGTAATCCAACTTGATTTAAAACCATTCCCAACATAATTAATCCAACTCCTGGAACTCCTGCTGTCCCTATAGAAGCTAATGTTGCAGTTAAAATAATTGTAAGATAATCGGAAAGTATTAGAGAATGATTATAAATATTAGCAATAAAAACAGTAGCTACTCCTTGCATAATTGCGGTTCCATCCATATTGATGGTAGACCCAAGTGGTACCGTAAACGAAGAAATTTTTTTTTTTACTTTTAGGTTTTCCTGTACGTTTTTAAGTGTAACTGGAATAGTCGCACTACTACTAGAGGTAGAAAATGCAAAAAACATAGACTCTTTTATATTACTAAAGAAATAGAATGGTGAGATTCCTCCCAAAAACTTAATTATTAACCCATAAATAATTATCATGTGTGTAAATAATGCAAAAATCACTGTTAAAAAATATTTTGTTAATTCAAGAATCATATCAATTCCTTGAGTTGAAAATGTTGAACATATCAAACAGAAAATTCCTAACGGTGCAATAAACATTAATATAGAAAGTGCTGTTAAAACCACCTCATTTAAACTGGTGAAAAAATCAGCACTAGATTTTCCCTTTTTTCCAGATAGAGCTATAGAAACACCGATAATTATTGCAAAAAAGATTACTTGAAGCATATTTCCTTCAACTAGAGCTTTAAATGGGTTTTGGGGTATTATATTTATAATAACTTCCGAAAGTGAAGGTGCTACGCCTATATTGATCTCATTTGAGATAACTTCTTTTTCTTGACCTATACCTGGCTGAAATAGTAAAGCAATACTTATCGCCAAAGTTATAGCTACAGAAGTAGTAAAGATATAAAATGTAATAGTTTTTAAACTAATTCTCCCTAAACTCGTAAAGTCCTTGAGATTACATACTCCACAAATTAATGAGCAAAAAACAATTGGTACTACCAACATTTTTAGTATTTTTAGAAAAATCTCTCCACCAACTTTCAATATATCTTGAATAAGAAATTCCGAAATTATTGGAAAAGAATCTTTCAGAAAATTTAAAATAATACCAAAAATTATTCCTAGCAAAAAACCAAAGAAAATATTACGAGTTAGATTATTATTCACATTCATAAATTTAGCCAGCTGATAATTGCCCTAATACCCAATATTAGATACATTATTTCCATTAAGCTTCTAGGTAGGTCTCTGTCTGTGATAGCCATAAAAATCCATATGATACAAGATAAACTACAGATTGTCCAACCTATCCATTGCGAACTTATTTCTGCTGTACCTAGTATGTAAGCACCAAGGACTGCAAGAAAAAATCCAATCCAACGACACAATTTATTTATTGTTAACTTCATTTAATTTTTCAAATATGGTGCCCTTACCCTGTACTGACCAGGAAGTTCAGTCTTACCAAGACCGTGTTTTACCATTAAACTATAAGGGCGGGGAAACAACATTTTTCAAAATAAAATAATATTAAAGAAATTATTGTAAACTATATTTTTATCAAGCACTAAAAAATATATACATAAACTAATGCCACATAAATAGATTATTTTTACTTGCTCATAATAAATTAGATAATTATATATAGTTCAATATTAACAAACATAAAGGAGGTGATCTGATGTCTAGTATTAAAGATTCAAAACAATTTTGTTCATTTAACTTTTTATCAGAGCAACCTTTGGTAAATAGATAAATACCAATAACAAGTTGTTTTACTCTAATACGAAAGGGGAGTTTTTCTCCCCTTTTTTATAATCAATTAAAAATACTGTTATTCAAAATCATGTTTTTTTTTTAAAAGTGGACCAAGAAATTCTAATTCTTCTTCATTTTCATCTTTAATATCCCAACTCATAGGTGCTCTCTCAACAAGATTTGCTCTAAGTGAATATATAAACTTTTTAAAATCACGTAAGGTTATATTTTCACTATATTGTTTTTTTTTTGTTCCAGAAAATTGAGAGCCAATTAAAGTATTAAATTTCCTTTTTGAAATAAAAAATTTTTTTTCATACTTTAACGTGTAATAGAGAAATTGTCTAAGTCTTTCATATGAATTGAACTGAGGTTTTTTAATTTCACCCATAAATTTAATAATAGCCTCTGCTCCATACTTTATTTCAACAAGCTTGATTTCAGAATATTTTTTATTTAGGCCTCTTACAAATTTTTTAGCACTTACATCTATTGGTACATCATCAGATATAAAACTTTCTGCTGTTGCTGCAACACAAATATCGAATACCCATTTTGGGCAGTATAATTTATTAACCAAAACTAATTGCTCACTTTCAAAAGAATTTTATAAAAAAAAGACTGCAAAGGCAAATTTGAAAAATATACAATTTTAACTATATACTCTCCAAGCTTTTTTTTTGAATATTACTAATATTCGTTAATCTCAAATAGGTTGACCTCAAAATAGCTTGTATTATTAAAGGAGACTTTTCGTATTCATTTATCAATACATCTTTTGGTATTCTAATTGCTTTGGAGTTTTTACTAGCTCTTGTTTCAACTGTCCTTTTTGTATTCAACAAACAAGATTGATCACCAAATATTTCATTTGAATTTATAAAACCAATCTTTGTTCCGTTTTCTGATAAGATTTCTATTTGTCCCTCTTTTAATAAATAAGCAAAATCTGACTGATCATTAAACTTATATATTACGGTTCCGGCTTTCCAACTAATTAAGTCTTTATTCATTGAATACTATCTATAGTTAAAGCTATTAACTGAAACCTTTTCCCAGTAACTCTTGAGTCTCGGATCTGCTATTTCAGAATTGTTAAGTAATTCCCCTTTTTCTGCTTTTGGATAAATTTGATCGGCAAGCTTAATTTCACTTTCAGATAGCCTTCTGACAATATGCCTTCTGTTGAGTTCATGTGTATGATTAACCCCAACGGCTTCAAGAAATTCCTTCAGAACGTGTAATGTATTTTTGTGAAAATTTGAAGCCCTGATCGATCTATCTTCAATATCTATTGCTCGATATCTCATTGGGTCCATAGTTGCGATTCCTGTAGGACATTCACCAGTATGGCACGACCTACACTGAATACAACCAATTGAAAACATAAATGGTCTTGCCATATTTACCCAGTCGGCACCCAAAGCACATATATGAGCAATATCAAAAGCAGAAACAATTTTGCCAGAGGCTCCTATTTTAACTTTATCTCTCAAGCTTGCACCAATTAAACAATTTTCAACAAAGACAATAGCATCTTTCAATGGACAACCTAAGTGATCAGTGAATTCAGCTGGGGCGGCACCAGTACCACCTTCAGCACCATCAATAGTTATAAAATCTAATAAAATTTCTTCACTTACCATCGCCTTAACAATGGCAATGAATTCCCAAGGATGACCTATACAAAGTTTTATACCAACTGGTTTACCTCCGGAAAGGTTTCTGAGTTCATTAGCAAATTTTAGCAGTTCAATAGGATTTGAAAATTCTGAATGACTTGAAGGAGAAATACAATCAACTCCAGCTTTTATACCTCTGGTTCTAGCAATTTCATCTGTAACTTTATCTGACAAGAGCATACCACCATGTCCAGGTTTTGCTCCCTGACTTAGTTTAATTTCAATCATTTTAACATTTTTTAATTTGGCTTTTTTAGAAAAAGTTTTTTTACAGAAATTTCCATGTATATCACGACAACCAAAATAACCAGTTGAAATTTGCCATATTAAGTCTCCGTCACCTAATTCATGATGTGAAGATAGAGAACCTTCACCAGTATTATGAGCAAATCCTCCGATTTTTGCTGCTTTATTTAAAGAAGTTATTGCTGGTGGAGATATAGCACCAAAAGAGGTTCCTGAAATATTTAGAACTGAAATCTCATAACTACTTTTACCAGAACCAACTTTAGTTCTAAAATCTTTAATATTTATCTTTGAAGGAGAAATTGAATGGTTTAGCCATACATAGTCATCATTATACATTTTTTCGAGAGATCCAAATGGTCTCACACCACCCAGGCTTTTGGCTCTTTGATATACCATTGTTCTCTGATTTCTTGAATACGGTAATTCATCATCATCTGATTCCCAGTAATATTGTCTGAGCTCAGGTCTAATACTTTCTAAAAAAAACCTGAATCTTCCAAGTAAAGGAAAATTTGAGAGGATTGAACGCTTTTTTTGAAAAAAATCATATAAAGCGATGCACAAAAGTGTAAATAAAGGAAGAAAAAAAATGAGTATGAAATGATAGAAAATAGAAAAAATAAATGTAATTACACTA
>JAOOJU010000005.1 GCA_028407765.1 Rickettsiales bacterium | reverse complement strand
TCATGAATCATTTAAATTTTTATTAAAAAGAGAAGACAATACCATTATTCTAAAAAGATTTGATATTGAAGTAATAAAAGATTTTTTTCCAGAATATGAGAAATTCCTTAATAATAATTATGACACTAAATAAGATTTTAATTAAAGATATATTCGGTAGGGATTATTTTTTAAAAGACTTATCCAAATTTATTAAATATATTTAATAATTTATAATATTGTATCATATGTACATTAATAAGAGAGTTATTATTTTGAAATAAATGAATCGTATTGATGTGTGCTTTATTCTTTAAAAAAGAATAATAATTAGTTGTATTTTTCAAGTTGAAAAGTACAAATTGATCCATCAGTAAATGAGTATATTTTTTCAGTAAAAATATCACTTGATTTATTAAATTCTGCAAATAATTGTGTATGTTTAATATAAAAGTCTGAGTAATAAAAATCTTCCGACTCTTTTTTAATATTTTTATTCAAAATTCCGATTAGATTGCTCCATTTAAAAGTATGATTTTTTCCTGGCTCAAATTTTTTGAAATTTAAAGAAATTTTTATTAATTCATGATCTCTTTGATTCGATAAAATTTTTTGTGCTATCTTTTCAATATTTTCCTTCCCTTTGTTTTCATTTATAGCTCTTATAAAGTCCTCAAAAAAAAATAGGGAGTTTAAAATACAAATATCTTTTTCAGATGTTTGTTTTTGTTCTAAAAGCGAGTTAATATTTAGTTTAAAATCTTCTTTGTGCTTCAAACATGATGATAAAATAATTAATATAAAAATTATGTTTTTCATTTTTTAAAAGTTGTATATTTTAAAGTTTAAAATTATACATCAGTATTTTCTTTTTAATAGTATTTTAAATTGATTAATTACAGAGTTAATGATTAGCTAATATTTTAATATTTACGCTTTTTGAGAAAAAATTGGAATGCTTAAACGAATTAAATTCTTACTAATTTTATTTTTTTCTATTTTTACAAGTTCAACTATTTTGAGCCAAAGTCTTGAACTTGAAAGTAGAATCGAAGAATTTATTATGACAAATCCCGAGGTAATAATTAAATCTCTTCAAAATTACGAGAGAAATAAAGAGAAAGAAAAAGATGTTGGTATAAGAAAATATATCAATGATAATATAGATATTCTTCAAAAAGGTGATGGTTTACTTTTTAGTGGTAACAAACAATCAAAAAATATTATCATAGAGTTTTTTGATTATAATTGTGGATATTGTAAAAAGTCCCATGAAGAAATTAAACAGATTTTAGCAGAGGGAAACGATGTAAAGGTAATATATATGAATTTACCTGTTCTATCGGAAAATTCCATGGAGTTAGCAAAATTTTCATTAGCAGTAGGCCTAGAGGATAAAATAAAATTTAACAAATTCCATGATTTTTTGTTAAGTTCCAAAAAACCAATAAAAAATAACCAAATTATGCTTTTTCTTGAGAAATTAGGACTCAATTTTGAAGAGGTAAAAAAAATTTCAGAATCTCAAAAAGTCAAAGAGATTATAAATAAAAATATTTCAACGGCTCAAAGTCTTCATATAGGCGGAACGCCAGCATTTATCATAAATGGAGAGTTAGTATCAGGTTTTGTGAACAAAAAAATAATGATTTCTTTGTTAAAAGATAACTAATCAGCAATATAAATTATCTTTTTTATTTCCATCTGTCTTAAACTTAGCAGCAAATCCGTTGCTATATAATATTTTTTTTCCAAATTGGCTTAAAAAAATATTATGATTAACCAATGCATTCATTTCTCTAAGATGTTTTTTTGTTTGTTCATCGTAGTCATTAGCAAAATCATTTTGTTCTTGAAGAACATGAATAATTTCATGCATTAAAATCCCTTGATCACAAACATTATTTTGTGGATCCATGGTATTAATCAAATATATTTTGTACTTTTCACTTTTAGGCGTATAGGCCATTATTTCACATGGTTTTCCGCATGCAATCTTACTCAATTCTTCTTGTTGTATGAACTCAACGGATATTTCCTTTTCAGGTTTTATGTATTCTGTATTACTTGTAATCCATAGAATTAAAGCTAAAATCACTTCATTTAATGTTTCATATTTCATAATTTACTATATATTAAAAAAAAAAAAAAAAATGAAAAATAAAAATTTTTATACACATCTTACACTTCCAGAAATGTATCATCTTGATACAGGAGATGGAAATAAGTTATATATTGAGGTTAATGGAAAAAAAAACGGCATACCAGTAATTTTTTTACATGGGGGTCCAGGTGGTCATTGCAGAAGTGAGCATCATAGTTTATTTGATCCATCTATATTTAAGTCTATCATATTTGATCAGAGAGGATGTGGTAAAAGTAAACCCGAGAGAAATTTGGAAAATAATGATACTGCCCACCTAGTCTCTGATATAGAATTGATCAGAAATTTTCTTAAAATAAAAAAATTTTTATTAGTAGGAGGTTCATGGGGAGCTACTTTAGCACTTTGTTATGCACAAAAGTATCCAAAAAATATTTTGGGGATTGTATTGAGGTCAGTTTTTCTAGGAACAATGAAGGAGATTGATTGGGCTTTTAAAGATGGACCCAAAACATTTGCACCAGAACTTTATAAACAATTTTTAAGTTTCTTAGATGAGCGTGAAAAAATCGATCCAATTAAAGCTTATATTAAAAAAATTCATAGCAGCGAAACACAAATATATTCGTGGGTTTGGCATGATTACGAAAGAATTTTGTCGCAAATAAATCCTGACTCTCATAATTTTGAAAAAATTGATTCGATAAAAAAAAGACATGGATTACCTAACTCTCCGTTCATGGAAACACATTACATAAAAAATAGGTTTTTCATGGAGGATGACCAAATTATTAATAATGCAAATAAACTTAAAAATATACCTGGATATATAGTGCAAGGAAGATATGATTTAATTTGTCCTCCTATTAATGCTTACAGGCTGAGAGAGTCATGGGAAACATCAAAAATAAAATTAGTCAATACCGCAGGCCATTCTTCATCTGATCAAGGAATTATGGAGAATTTGTCGATTGCTCTGAGAGAAATTATTTCTTACTAAAAAAATGACCATTCATATAATACATAACTATTTTTTTCATAATTTATGAATTTCTTTTTAATTTCATCCTTTTCTTTTTTGTTTGCTAATTGACCATATGCCCAAATTGTACTGCCTCTTACTATAGGGTTGGAATTGAGGAGTAATGGTTTTAAATCTTTAATTAATTCTCTAGCCTTACTATTACCTGAAGCAATTATAATATTTCTAATGAAGCTGACCCAACCTATTCTTTTAATTGGTGATTCATAAAACTCCTTATCAAACATTTTTTTATCAAATTTTAAAAAATATGATAATTCGGGGTTCAACAGATTTTCTCTTGATATAAAGTCTATTTGATCAGTTTTATTGGAAAATTTATTCCATGGACAAATAGCTAGGCAATCATCGCAACCATAAACTTTGTTTCCTATTTCTTTTCTTAGTGACATTGGGAAAGGACCTTTATGCTCAATAGTTAGATAAGAAATACATTTTCTTGCATCAATTTTATAATCGTCAATGAAGGCATTAGTTGGACAAATATTTATACATTTAGAGCAGCTACCGCAATTATCGATTTCTTTAGAATCTTCTTCAATTTCAATTGGTAAAAAGATTTCACTTAAGAATAACCATGAACCGTATTTCTTGGAAACTATATTAGTATGTTTACCTTGCCAACCAATCCCGGATGCTTGAGCAAGTGGTTTTTCATATATTGGTGCTGTATCCACAAATAATTTAGCATCTATTTGTAGTGCATCATATAACCATGATTTTAAAACTCTAAGTTTTTTTTTAATAACAGTATGATAATCCTTGTTCCTTGCATAAACACTTATATTAGCGTTTTTTTTCTTTGAATTATCAATTAAAGGGTTTTTTTCGGGCGCGTAGTTACTACCAAGAATAATTATACTTTTAACTTCTTTCCATAGTTTTTCAGGATTATTTTTTATTTTAAAATGTCTCTCCATCCACTTCATTTGACCATGATAATTTTTATTTAGAAATTTTTTATAATTACTTTTTATATGATCCTCAATTTTAGGACGACTAAACTTAATTATGCTAAAACCTAGCTCTAAAGATTTATCTATAATTAATTTTTTTTTTTTATTTATTTTCATATAAAAGTATTACTTTATTATGTCTAAAGAGTAATTAATGAAAAAAAAAAAATCTGTAGTACTTTTAAGTGGTGGACTTGATTCTTCTGTTGTTTTATCCATGGCTATAAAAAGATTTGATGTATATTGTATTTCATTTAATTACGGTCAAAGGCATAGCAGAGAATTAATTTATGCAAAGAGACAAGTAAAACTTCAAAAAGCTAGTGGTCACAAAATATTCAAAATAGATTTTTTTGGTGGTTCCTCTTTAACAGATGATATAGCTGTTCCAGAAAATAGAAATGTTGAAAATATACCCAATAAAATACCTGTAACGTATGTTCCAGCTAGAAATACCATTTTCCTATCATATGCTTTGGGTTATGCAGAATTTTTAAAATGTGATGATATTTTTTTAGGAGTAAATGCTATTGATTATTCAGGTTATCCAGATTGTAGACCAAATTTTATTAGGGCATTTGAAAAGCTAGCAAATATTGCAACAAAAAAAAGTATACTAGGCAAGAAATTTAAAATTCATACTCCTTTGATTAACATGACCAAAGAAAAAATTATACATGAGGGTGTAAAAAATAATGTAGATTTTAAAAATACTTCAAGTTGCTATAATCCAATGAATAAAATGAGTTGTGGAAAATGTGACTCATGCCTTCTAAGAAAGAAAGGTTTTGAAAATGCTTCGGTTGAAGATAAGATAAGTTATAGATATTAATTATGTTTTTTATAAAAGAAATTTTTAATTCTATACAAGGTGAGGGTTTTTTTTCAGGAAAAAGAGCAGTTTTTGTTAGATTTACAGGATGTAATTTATGGAATGGTCTCTTTAAAGATAGAGAAAATGCTCAATGTCAGTTTTGTGATACTGATTTTTTGGGAATAAGTGGTCAAAATGGTGGAACCTACTCGCTTGAAAATTTATTAGACAAAATTGATAAGATTTGGCGTCAAAAAATTTTTACTAACGAAAAATTTGTTGTTTTAACAGGTGGTGAACCAATGCTTCAAGTTAATGAAAATCTTGTGAAATCTCTTCAGCATAGAGGATATTTCGTTTCATTGGAAACAAATGGAACAATAAGATTTAACATTCACTTTGACTGGGTTTGCGTTAGCCCCAAGCAAAAATCTAAATGGGAGGTTCTAAATGGAGATGAATTAAAAGTTGTATATCCGCAACAAAACTTTGATCTTAATATTTTAAAAAAACTAGATTTTAAATATTTTTTTTTACAACCAATGGATAATAGTAGAAAACAAATTAATATATGGAATACTATCAACTATTGTAAGTCACATAAACCCTGGTTTCCAAGTTTTCAATTACATAAATCACTAAATATTAGTTAAATATGATTGTCTATAAAAAATATTATTTTGATACTGCACATTTTATGCTTAATCACCCTAAAAATCATAAATACAGTAAAGTGCATGGACATAGCTATGAGATCACAATATTCCTTAATGGCAAACAGAAAAAGAAAAAGGGATGGGTAATGGATCTTGAAAAAATTGATATTTACGTTAAACCTCTTTTAAAAAAAATTGACCATAATTTATTAAATGATATTAGTGGTCTAGAAAATCCGACGAGCGAAAATATAGCCAAATGGTTTTGGGAAAATTTAAAAAGTAAAGTTAAAAACCTAGAACAAATTGAAATTAATCGACCGAGGATTGGTGGTTGTGTTTATAAAGGTGAATGATTTCTACCTTCCCTTATAATTTCTTATTTCATAATCTTCCAACCAGATATCAGCAGGTTTTTTTGCAGTTTGATAAAATATATCTATGGGTATACCACCTCTGGGATTCCAGAAGCCCCCAATTCTTAACCAAAGAGGATTTAATGCCTCAATAACTTTTGTTGCAATCATAATAGTACATTCTTCATGAAAGGCTCCATGATTTCTGAAAGAATGTAGAAAAAGTTTAAAAGACTTACTTTCAACTATCAATTCTTTTGGAATATAGTCTATAATAATATTTCCAAAATCTGGTTGTCCGGTTAAAGGACAGATACTTGTAAATTCTGGTGAGGATAATCTGATAACATATTTAAGTTTTTTATTAGGATTTTCTACTGTGTCTAAGACTACTTTCTTAGGGTCATTCAATATTTTTGATTTTTTTCCAAGTTGGTTAAGTTTTTTCATAAAACCTATGAGTTTCTAAATATGATTGCATTAATTTTTTATAATTTTTATTTTTAATCGAATTTCTAATATCTGACATCATTTTTTGATAAAATGCAATATTATGTAAACTTAAAATCATTGCGGACAAAATTTCATTAGTTTTTGTTAAGTGATGAATGTAAGCTCTTGAAAATTCTTTTGATACGAAACATTTTAAATTATTATCAAGAGGTCTGTCATCATAAGAAAATTTTGAGTTTTTAAGATTCAATTCTCCTTCTTTGGTAAATGCTCTACCATTTCTTCCAAATCTTGTTGGTAATACACAGTCAAACATATCTATACCTTTTTCTACAGATTTAAGAATATCTATAGGTCTCCCTACTCCCATCAAATAACGTGGCTTTTCAATAGGTAAGTAGTTTGTTGTGAATTTAACTATATCTATCATTTCAGAATGTTTTTCTCCTACAGATAAACCACCAATAGCATATCCGTCAAAGTCCATATCAATTAGATTTTCGCAACTTTTTTTTCTAAGATCTTTATACATTCCACCCTGAACTATAGAAAACAGACCAAAACCATTTCTTTCTTTATATATTTTTTTACATTTTTTTGCCCAATTTAAGCTTAGATTCAAAGATCCACTGGATTCCGTATGAGTTGAAGGATGAGTAGTACATTCATCTAGTACCATTGTTATATTTGCATTTAGTTTTTCTTGAATTTTGATTGAAGTTTCTGGGGTTAATCTATATTTTTTTCCGTCAATGTGAGAATTAAAAGTAACTCCATCTCGATCAATTGTTCTTAACTTCGATAAAGACCAAATTTGAAACCCTCCTGAGTCCGTTAATATAGGTTTGTTCCAATTCATGAATTTTTGTAGTCCACCCATTTCACTTATGAGTTTTTCACCTGGCCTTAACATTAAGTGGTAAGTATTTCCAAGAATAATTTGAACACCAATATCTAATAAATCTCTGGGAAAAACTCCTTTTACGGTTCCCAATGTCCCAACCGGCATGAAAACAGGTGTTTCTACTTCTCCATGTTTGGTTTTAAGCAAACCTGTTCTGGCTCTACCATCTTGATTGATTAATTTAAAGAAATTATTTTTCAATATTTATTTCCATAATAAACATGCATCTCCATAGGAAAAAAATCTAAGATTATTTTGGATTGCAAATTTATAAAGTTTTTTAGCTTTATTTGTTCCAATCATAGCACAGATTAAAATAAAAAGTGTTGATTTTGGGGTATGAAAATTTGTGATTAGGCCATCAATAGAATTAATTTCCCATCCCGGTTTAATGAAGATGTCTGTTTCACCACGATACTCAAAAATTTGACCAGTATTATTTTTAGCCGTTTCTAGAAGCCTTAAAACAGTAGTACCAACTGCTATACATCTATATCCTTTTTTTCTGGTCTCATTAATAATTTTAGCTGCATCTTTACTAATCTCACCAAATTCAAAATGCATTTCATGCTCATCAATATTCTTTTTTCTGATAGGTAGAAATGTACCTCCATTGATATGGAGAGTAACCATTACAATTTTAATACCTTTATTTATAATTTTTTTTAATAACTTTTCTGTAAAATGTAGACTTGCAGTCGGTGCAGCTATTGCACCTTCTTTAGTAGCAAATATAGTTTGATAGTTTTTGTAATCAATTTTTTTAATAGATCTTTTTTTTGAAATATAAGGTGGTAAGGCGAGCGTGCCATAACGATGGATTAGACTGGCAAACTTCTTTTGTGAATAATTAAACTCTATTAATAAGAGATTATCGGATTTTTTTATTTTTCCAAAGAAACCCTCCCCAAATTTGATAGTACTATTATCTTTAACTTTTTTTAATGGTTTTACAAATACACTCCAAATAATTTTTGAGGATATTATAATTAATTTATTTAGTGTGATTTCAACTTCTTTTGAATTACACACCCCCTTTAATCTTGCTGGTATAACTTTGGTATCATTTAGAACTAAACAATCACCTTTTTTTAAGATATCTAAGATATTAGTAAAACTGAGTATGGTAAAATTTTTTGAAACTTCTACTAGTTTGGAAGAATCTCTTGGACTAGAGGGTTTAAGTGCTATTAAACTATCAGGTACTTTGAAATCAAATTTTTCTGTAAGCATAAAGTCAGCACAAAGTTTTTATAATTTTTTTAAGAAATACCTCACATTTCTGAATTTGATTTTTGGTGATATATTCATCCGGTTTATGAGCTTGATTTATGCTTCCTGGGCCACAAACAATAGTTTCAATTCCAATTTTATCAAAAACTCCTGCTTCAGTTCCAAAACTAACTGAGCCAATGTTATTAGAGTTTAAAGATCTTAAGCATAAATTTATGAGAGAATCTGTTTGATTAGTTTTAAGTGGGGGAAAATTATTGGTGACATGAAAACTTATGGAGCAAGCTTTATTTTCTTTTTTCATTTCTTTTTCCAAATTAGAAAATAGAAATTTTTTGATCTTTGTGATTATTTCTTTTGAATCTGTATTTGGTAAGTCTCTTATTTCAAATTCAACTTTACACTCTTTAGGGATAATATTTAGTGCAATACCACCATCAATAATTCCAACATTTATAGATGTATATGGTGGACTAAAGCTTTTATCTAAATTCTCACTTTTCTTTAACTCTTCTTCAATTGATTTAAGAAAGCAAATAAATTTTGCAGCATAATTAATAGTATTTACTCCTTTATCAACCAGTGAGGAGTGGGATTCTATTCCATTAAAAATAACTAAAAAATTTTTTTTTCCTTTATGTTGATTTATTACTTTCATTTCAGTTGGTTCTCCAACAATACAAGAAGCTGGTTTATATTTTATTTTTTCAATAAATGGGATAGCTTTTTGTATTCCAACACACCCGATTTCTTCGTCAAAAGAAAACATAAAATCAATGGGACGTTTAAGATTTAATTTAACAATTTCAGGAACTAGAGATAAAACTATTGCAATAAAACTTTTCATATCTGAAGTGCCTCGACCGTAGAGTCTATCTCCACTTTTTTTTAATTTAAAAGGGTCACTATTCCATTTTTGACCTTCAACTGGAACAACATCAGTATGTCCTGAAAACATAATTCCACCTGATACATTCGGTCCCAAGCGAGCATACAAATTTGCTCTATTGTTCGTTTTATTAATTATTTTAGATGAAACATTATAGCTATCAAGATATTCAGTAATAAAATTTAATAATGAAATATTTTCACTTTCACTTATTGTTTTATAACTAATTAACTTTGCTATTAATTTTTCTATTTTCATAATTTAGTATATGAATTGTTCATTAATGATTCTCTCTTCAAGGTCGTGCCCCTTATCAAAAAGTAGATTTATGTATTGACTTTTATCTAATTCAATTTCAAGCTTTTTAATTGCTTTAACTTCAAAAAAATCTGCCTCTGCCCTGAGTGGTCTCTTATTAACTTCTATTCCAGTTAAAGTTATTTTAACAGTATTTGGAAGTAATGCGCCTCTCCAACGCCTCGGTCTGTAGGGACTAATAGGTGTCAGAGCTAGAAGTTGTGCATCAACAGGGACAACTGGACCTCTTAATGAAAGATTATAGGCAGAACTTCCCGCAGGAGTTGATATCAGACAACCGTCACAGAGTAATTGATCAATTTTTTTAATGCCGTTTACTTCAATGGAAATTTTTGCTATTTGTCTGGTATCACGAATAAGTGATACGTCATTAAATGCTATACTCTCTTCAACTTCTCCATTTATTAGATAACTTTTAATTTTTAGGGGAAATAATTTTGTAGCATTGGCTAAATTAATTCTATCGATTAAATTTTCTTCAGAATATTCATTCATTAAAAAACCAATATGACCACGATTCATGCCATAAATCGGAAGTCTTTTTTTGAGAAAAGTATGTAGCGTTTCTAAAACTGTACCATCGCCACCTAGAGCAATAATTACGTCTGCTGAATTTGGTGTGACAAAGTCATATTTTTTCTTTAATATTAATAGTGATTTTTGAGCCTCATCACTTTCAGAAGCCACGAAAGCAATTTTTTTTTCTGATTTTTTCATCATTAACCTCCAGTTAAATTCATATATCTTTCTACTGCAGGTTTAGAATTGTTAATATCAAAGAAATGTTTTTCAGGTTTGTTATATATAGCTTTTTTTGATGGATTCAGTCAGTGCTTCGGGTGATTCTTTTTTTAAAAATGGCTTTAGGTCTAAGGAATCTTCATGACCTAGACAACTATATAAAATACCATTACTCGTTATTCTAATTCTATTGCAAGATTCACAAAAATGATTACTGATAGGGCTGATAAAGCCAATTATAGACTTCAATTTCTCGGTTTCAAAATAATTAGAGGGACCGTTTGTTTTTAAATCTATAGGTTTAAGACCTAAATTATTTCTTATTATTTCTTTAACAGAAGTAATAGGAAAATACTGATCTTTTCTCGAATATTCCATATCACCAATCGGCATTATTTCTATAAATGATAGATTCATAGATAGTTTTGAACACCAATTTGATATAGAAATTATTTCATCAATGTTGAAGTTTTTTATTAAAACGGTATTAATCTTAATATTTATCCCTAAATCTCTTGCTTTAATTATTCCAGAGATTACTTTCTCAAGTTTTCCACCGTTTGTTATAAACTCATATTTTTCAGGTATAATGCTATCAACTGATACATTAATCCTTTTTATTCCGTTTTCACGAAGTTTTTTTGCATATTTTTCTAGAAGAGTTCCATTCGTTGTAATTGTAACTTCTTTCAAGATATTTTTTTTTAAGAAAGAATTTAAATACTCTATAAAGGGAATTAGATCTTTTCTTACCAAGGGTTCACCTCCAGTAATTCTTATTTTTTTAATACCAATTTCCACTAAAGATTGACTTAAATTTTTTAAATCTTTTAAATCTAGTAGGTCTCTTTTATCGGAAAAGACCATATTTTTTGGCATGCAATATCTGCATCTCAAGTCACATCTGTCTGTGATTGAGAATCTCATATAATCTATTTTTCTTCCAAATGAATCAAGCATATTAATTTTATAAAATTATAGTGATATACTATCAGTATTAAATATCAAAGAGAAATAAAACTAGAAAAATGAAAATTAAACCTAACATAGGAAATCTGACATTAACTCGTAAAATTTTAGGTTATGATGAAAATCTAGAAAGAAAAGAAATTGATGTTATTGAAGAAAGGCCACTCACACTATATTTAAACAGCCAAGAAATTGTTACAATGATGACGATTAATGATTACCCTGAGTATTTAGCTGTAGGATATTTACTCAATCAAAATATGCTAGTTAAGGAAGATATAATTAGTGGTGTTGATTTTGATGATGATACCAGCACTGTAGTTGTTAGAACAGAAAGAAAGACAAATTTTGAAAATAAATTAAAAAAGAAAACATTGACTTCAGGTTGTGCCCAAGGAACAGTATTTGGCGATGTTATGGAAAATTTCAATAATATCAAATTCGATGACACCCATAAATTAAAAATAGAATGGATATATGGATTATCAAAGAAGATTAATTTAACACCAAGCTTATATCTCAAAGCAGGAGCAATTCATGGATGTGTATTGTGTAAAAAAGATATACCAATAATTTATATGGAAGACGTTGGAAGACATAATGCAATTGATAAAATAGCTGGATATATGTTTCTTCACAATATAATTTCAAACGATAAAATTTTTTACACAACAGGTAGATTGACAAGTGAGATGGTAATTAAATCTGTTCAAATGAAAATACCAATAATTATTTCTAGATCTGGTTTTACTGCCTGGGGTGTTGAATTAGCCAAGCAAGCTAACCTTACTTTAATTGGAAGAGCAAAAGGAAAAAAATTTATTGCTTTATCTGGAGAACAAAGAATTGAAAAATAATAAAAAATTAGTAGCTGGATTAATTCTTGCGGGTGGAAAATCACGTAGAATGAATTTTAATGATAAAACTTTCAAAAAAATAGATAATAAATCATTGCTTCAAATATCAATTGAGAGGCTATCTCCTCAAGTTGATTCAATTGCAATTAATTCGAATAGGATAAGTGATAAAGAAGAATTTCAAGAAATAAAAATTTTAAATGATTGTATCGAAGGACATCTTGGTCCATTAATCGGTTTACTCACAGGTTTGACATGGTTAAAAGATAATAAAATGCAACATAAGTGGTTGATGACAGTTCCTGTAGATTCTCCTTTTTTTCCATTAAATATTGTGGAAAAATTTTTTTTAAACTTACAAGAGGAAAAAGTAATAGTTGCTCAAAGTAATAATAGAATTCACCCTGTTTTTGCTTTATGGAGCTTAGATTTACTGGAGCCGCTTAAACATTCAATTGATAAGAAAGTAAGAAAAATTGATGATTTTACAAAAAAAATTAAAATGAAGGTAGTTAATTTTCCATTTATTGATTATGATCCATTTTTTAATATAAATAATGAAGATGACTTGTTTGAAGCTAAAAAAATTTACCATTCAATTAAAACACTGGGGGAAAACAAAATATGAACTTTGCAGATAGATTAAAAAAGAAAAATATTATTGCTAAACCTGGATTTAATCGTTGGTTGGTTCCCCCTGCATCAATTGCCATACATCTATGTATCGGTTCAGTTTATGCATGGAGTATGTTTAACCCTGCACTCGTAAAAGTTTTAGGAGTTGCAGCGTCATCTGGTGATGATTGGAGTTTGAGTCAAGTTGTTTGGATTTTTTCTGTGGCAATAGTTTCTTTGGGTCTAGCTGCTGCTTACGCAGGTAAATGGCTGGAAAAAGTAGGTCCTAGAATGGTTGGATTTGTTGCAGCATGTTGTTGGGGTGGAGGTTTTGTGATTGGGTCATTGGGAATATACCTTCAAGAATTAGGTTTCCAGATTAATATTTCATTACCAATGGTAAGTTCTGATGAAATAACACTCCAATTAGGTTTATATCTATTATATCTTGGTTACGGTGTAATAGGTGGTATCGGATTAGGTTTAGGTTATGTCTCTCCAGTTTCTACTTTAATCAGATGGTTCCCTGACAGAAGAGGGATGGCTACTGGGATGGCAATTATGGGTTTTGGAGGAGGAGCTATGATTGCTAAGTTTACTATAGATAAATTACTAGAAAAGTTTTATAAAGTACCGGAATTTTTAGGTTCAGTAGACTCACTTAACTTAATTACTGAAGGCGGAAGAAGATTTGCTGAAATTTCGGGATCAATGATTGAGGTAGTAGTAGTTGCTGCAAATGAAGTTTCAAGAATGATAGTTCCGGGTGAACCTGGAGTTTATATTGTAGGAACAGGTTCAAGTGGAGCTGCCCAGACATTTCTATTTTTAGGAGTTATATATTTTATCATTATGACTGTAGCTGCATTTTCATATAGAGTTCCACCGGAAGGTTGGGTTCCTGAAGGTTGGACTCCTCCAAAAGACTCGGCTAAAACAAGATTGATAACAAAGAACCATGTTCATATAGATCAAGCACTTAAAACTCCACAATTTTATTTTTTATGGATAGTATTATGCTTTAACGTTACAGCAGGAATTGGAGTCATAGGAGTTGCTAAAACAATGATGATTGAAATTTTTGGCTCCACATTACCAATGATTGTGACAGCTAGTTTTGCTGGGACTTATGTTTTAATGATAAGTGTTTTCAATATGATTGGAAGAATTTTTTGGGCTTCTATGTCTGATTTAATTGGACGAAAAACAACTTATTTTTTATTTTTTTCATTGGGTATATTGCTTTATCTATCAATTCCATACAGTGCAAGAGCAATGAGTATAAATCCTTCTGTGACTTACTTAATAATGTTCTATGCAGCATCAATGGTTATTTTTACAATGTATGGAGGAGGATTTGCAACTATACCTGCATATCTTGCGGATATTTTTGGGACTAGATATGTTGGTGGAATTCATGGAAGATTATTAACAGCTTGGGCTACAGCGGGAGTTTTAGGACCTTTAGCAATAACCAAGTTAAGGCAAAGTTCTGTTGAAGAATCTATAAATGAATTGGCAAGTAAGGCTGATCCAGAAAAGTTTTTGGAGAGTTATGGTGCCTCAATGGAAAATTTGCCCGAGCTTATAAATCAGAAGACAGTGACAATAACAAATTTGATGCAAATTGTTCCAGAGGGTACAATAGACCCTTCTTCTACCTTATATAACACTACTATGTTCGCAATGGCTGGTCTGCTTGCAATTGCTTTTATAGCTAACTTACTAATCGGGCCTGTTGCAAGTAAGCATCATATGACTAAAAGAGAGCTAGAGAACTCTGAAGATTAGATGTTGTTTATGTAATTATAATGTTCCTATGATAAACATTCGTGAATCTTAAGAACAAGATATTTAAAGTTTTTAAATTAATTAAACAATAACTTTGTCTATTTTTGCTGCACAATATTTTAGTTCTGGTATTTTTCCATCCGGATCTAATGCTTGATTAGTTAGTAGATTTACTGGAGCTTTTTCAAAACAAAAAGGCATGAAAACCATTCCTTCTGGTATCATTCGATCTATCCTCACCTTAACGTCAACCTTACCTCTCCTGGTTGAAAGTTGTACGGTTTCATTTTGAGAAAGGTTATTTTTCTTCATATCCTTGTTCGAAACATGAACATAAGGTTCAGGTTCAATGGAGTTTAATATTGTTGCTCTCATAGTCATTGAGCCAGTATGCCAATGTTCAAGTAGTCTTCCAGTTGTAAGAACAAATGGATAATCTTTATCTGGAACTTCATCTGGAGAAATTATTTTTGCAGGAACCAATTTACCTTTTTTATTTTTCGTCGGAAAGCCTTCACCAAAAATTACCTCATTTCCTGGTTTATCCTCCGCATCACAAGGATAAGTAACTGCTCCTTCATTAACTAACCTTTCCCAACTTATATTTTTTATAGAATCCATACAATTTCTTAACTCATCATAAATTTCATCGGGTCCATTGTAGTTCCATTTAAGATTAAATCTTTTTGCAAGTTCTTGAATAATCCACCAGTCCTGTTTGGAATCTCCTGGAGGATTAACAGCTTTTTTTGCTAATTGAACTCTTCTATCGGTATTAGTAAATGTTCCAGTTTTTTCAGGAAATGCAGAGGCGGGTAGAACAATATCTGCCAAATAAGCGGTTTCAGTTAAAAAAATATCTTGAACTACTAATGTATCAAGTCTAGCCAAAGCTTCACGAGCATGACTGGCATTCGGATCAGACATCGCAGGATTTTCTCCCATAACATATAGGCCTTGTATTTTCTTTTCGTACATTGCTTCAACAATTTCAACAACAGTTAAGCCTGGATTGGGGTCAAGTTTTGTTTCCCAGTATTGTTCGAAGAATTTAACATTATTTGAATCAGAAATCGGAAGATAATCTGGAAAAACCATCGGTATAAGTCCAACATCAGAGGCACCTTGAACATTATTTTGGCCCCTGAGTGGGTGTAATCCAGTTCCTGGTCTTCCAACATTTCCTGTTAGTAAAGCCATGGAAATGAGACACCTTGAATTATCAGTACCATGAATATGCTGAGAAATACCCATCCCCCAAAAAATCATAGCAGATTTAGCTTCAGCAAAAATTCTGGCTGTTTCTCTTATCTCATTTGCCGAAATACCACATATATTTTCCATTTCCTCTGGGGTGAAGTCTTTCACATGATTAACAATTTCTTTATATCCTTCTGTATGTTTTTCAATGTATTGTCTATCAACTAGACTCTCTTCTATTATTACATTAAGCATAGCATTAAGCAGTGCAACATCAGTACCTGGCTTAAATTGCAAGTTTTTTGTTGCAATAGTTGATAGATCCTGTTCTCTTGGATCCATAACTATAAGCTTAAGGCCTTTCTTAACAGCATTTTTTATAAAAGTTGCAGCAACAGGATGATTTTGCGTAGGTCTAGCTCCGATTATAATTGCAACATCTGAATTTTTAACTTCAGAAACTGGTGCTGTTACAGCTCCAGTTCCGATAGCTTCCATTAAAGCAGCCACGGAGGATGCATGACACATTCTAGTACAATGGTCTACATTATTGTTATTAAAACCAGTTCTGACTAATTTTTGAAATAAATAAGCTTCTTCGTTTGATCCTTTTGCACAACCAAAGCCTGCAAGAGACTTTCCTGGGACATTATCTCTTATTTTAATCAACTTTTTTGCAGCTAAATCCAGAGCTTCTTCCCAAGAAGCTTCACGAAAATGTGAAGATGGATCTAGGGGATTCACTCTTT
The DNA here is from genome assembly GCA_028407765.1 of Rickettsiales bacterium. Classification (GTDB taxonomy): domain Bacteria; phylum Pseudomonadota; class Alphaproteobacteria; order Methylaequorales; family Methylaequoraceae; genus TMED211. Next base: position 21,144 of record JAOOJU010000005.1, on the reverse strand, counting down.
CAGTTGGATCTTTTTTAATCCCTTCTTTTCTAATTAGAGGCTTAGTTATTCTCTCTGGATTATGTATATAATCAAAACCAAACCTACCTTTCACACAAAGTCTATTATTGTTAGCTGGACCGTCCCTCCCAACTGCAGAAATAATTTTTTCGTCTTTTATTTTAAACGTTAATTGGCATCCTACACCACAATAGGGACATAATGAGTCTACTTCTCTGTCAGGTTCTCCTTTATGTTTGCCGTTTTCGTCTAATAAACTTGATTCCATTAAAGCACCTGTAGGACAGGCTTGCACACACTCTCCACAACTAACACAGGTTGAATCTCCCATAGGATCATCAAAATCAAACACAACCTTTGAGCTGTGACCTCTCATACCCATCCCAATTACATCATTTACTTGAACTTCTCTGCAAGCTCTAACACATAAGTTACAGTGAATACATGCATCAAGATTAACTGACATAGCTTTATTTGAAACATCAGAGATAGGTACTTCAGAGTCACACTTTTTATCAAAACGACTTTTTTCAACACTAACTTTATTTGCCATGTTCCAAAAATGTGAATTCGGATCATGAGAATTATTTTTTTTTGGTTGGTCGGTAACAAGTAGTTCTAAAACCATTTCTCTTGATTTTTTTGATCTTTCGTCTAGGGTAGAGACTTTCATGCCCTCTGATGGTTTTCTTATGCAAGATGCTGCTAAGACTCTTTCACCCTCAATACTAACCATACATGCTCTACAATTACCATCAGCTCTGTATCCAGTTTTATCTGAGTAACATAAATGAGGTAAAATATTTCCGTGTTTTTTTGCAACCTGCCATATTGACTCATTTTTTTGTGCAGTTACTACTTTACCATCCAAGAAAAATTTAACTGATTCATCCATTTAAATCTTCTCCAAAATAATTGATCGCACATGTTATAGGATTTCCCGCTGCTTGTCCTAGTCCACAAATTGAAGCATCTCCCATTATAGATACAAGCTCTTTGAGTAAACCTTTATTCCAATCTCTTTTTTCTAAAAGCTTGACCGCTTTTTCAGTTCCAACTCTGCATGGAGTGCATTGACCACAACTTTCATCTTCAAAAAATTTAAGTAAGTTTATCACAACTTTGGTTATATCATCTTTATCAGAAAAAACAACAATTGCTCCTGAACCTATAAAGCATCCGTATTCATCCAGAGTTCCAAAATCAAGGGGTATGTCTGCCATAGATGCAGGTAGTATTCCCCCGGAAGCTCCTCCTGGTAAATAACCATAAAAAGAATGACCATTTTCCATTCCACCGCAATAATCTTTTATTAGTTCATTCATTGTCACACCCGCTGGGGCGAGTTTAACTCCGGGATTTTTAACTCTACCTGATACTGAAAAGCTATGGGGTCCCTTTCTTCCACGAATTCCTTGATTGGAAAACCATTTAGAGCCTTTTTCAAGTATTTCTCTAACCCAGAAAACCGTTTCAATATTGTGATTTAATGTTGGTTTACCAAATAAACCTACTTTCGAGACAAAGGGTGGTCTATGTCTGGGAAGTCCTCTTTTCCCTTCAATAGACTCAATCATAGCCGATTCTTCTCCACAAATATATGCTCCAGCTCCCCTCCTTATAAAAACTTCAGTACCTTTTATTATTTTGTTATCTTTTAGTTTTTGTAATTCTTCTATCATTTTTATTCTAATTCCAGGATATTCATCTCTTAAATAAATATAAACTTGCTCAGCCTCTACTGCCCATGCTGCTATTAACATTCCTTCAAAAAATCTATGCATGTCGTTTTCTAAATAAAGTTTATCCTTAAAAGTTCCAGGTTCACCCTCATCTCCATTGATTGTCATTAGCCTTGGACCTTTTTCTAGTTTAACAAATTTCCATTTTTGACCAGCTGGAAAACCAGCTCCTCCCATGCCTTTTAAACCTGATTCATTTAATGTTTCTGTAATTTTTTCAAAGGATAATTTATTTTCATAACAGGCATTTAGGGTATCATAACCACCGTTTTTGATATACTCATCAAACAATATTCCTTTCACAATTTTAGGATGAGTTAATTTCTTTGAAACTGCATTTTTAATCTCTTCAACATTAACATTTGTGAGATGATTGTGGCCTACTTCACATGCAGGTGCTTTATCACATAGTCCCATACATGGAGCCCTAAGTATTCTAACTTTGTCTGGGTCACATGTATCTTTTAGTTCATTTATTAGTTTTTGAGCACCTTTTAATTCACACGTTAAACTATCGCACACTCTAATTGTAATTTCTGGTGGAACTTTCTCATTGTCATCAATAACATCAAAATGTGCATAAAAGGTTGCAACCTCAAAGGTTTCTGCAAAAGGTATTTTCATTATAGAGGATAGCGCGGCAAGATGCTTTTTTTTAATACACTTATATTTATCTTGAATTAAGTGAAGATATTCAATTAATAGATCTCTAGATAATGGAAGACTTGAGATGAGTTCATTGATTTCTTCAAGGGACTTGTTATCAAAACTTCTACCTTTTGGATAAGGAACAAATTTTTTTTTTTTTTTTTCAAAATTATCTAACATAATCTACATTATCATTTTATTATTATTTATATATATATATATATTCTTAATAATTTGAATAGCTAGATTTAGAATTCTTTTAAAATTCTTTGAATTTTATCAAATAAATCACCACCTCTAAAAAGAAAACCCTTTATTTGTGCCTTCTTTGCTGCGATAAGATCAGTTTCCTTATCTCCAACAAGAAAACTATTTTCTTTTGATATAGAATGCTGACTTATAGCTTCATTAATCATTGCCGGACTTGGCTTTCTTCTTGATTTTTTCTTTTCTACACTGCCAGGTAACTCTGTGCAATAATAAAAATCATTTATAACTGCTTGTTTTTCTTTTAGCTGTTCATTCATCCATTTATGCAGGATTTCAATCTGACTTTCTGTATAGTAACCTCTTGAAACACCTGATTGATTTGTAATCACTATTACTAAGTAATCCAAATCGTTTAAAAACTTAATAGCTTTTTTTGCTCCGCTAATCCATTTAAACGATTGAATTTTATGGACATATCCCGTATCATAATTTAAAACACCATCTCTATCAAAAAAAACAGCCTTTTTTTTTTCAAATTTTTTAAATTTCACTTGATTCATTTTTTTTCAAATATAATTATATGCATTAAATATTAAAATATTAACTCTTTTTGGATAAAACTATGAAATCTGAAATAACATCAAATAATTATGAACCAAATCAGAATGAAAAGTTTATGAATAAAAAACAGTTGGAATATTTTAAAAATAGATTGCTTGAATGGAAAAAAGATCTCTTAAAAGAATCTAATGTTACTATTGAGAAACTCAAAGAAGAACCATCCAATAAACCTGATGTAACTGATCGAGCTTCACTAGAGTCTGATAGATCTCTTGAACTTAGAACAAGAGACAGAGCAAGAAAATTATTATCAAAAATAAATAAAGCACTTTTAAAAATTGAAGACGGAACTTATGGATACTGTGAAGAGACTATGGAGCCAATAAGTATTGAAAGGTTGAAAGCAAGACCAATTGCAACTTTAACGTTAGAAGCACAAGAAAATCATGAAAAATCAGAAAAAGTTTACAGAGAGAAAGAGTATTAAAAATTTTGCTTTAATTAAAAAAATTATGTGTTAGTCTTAAGAGAACATTTATAGAACAAAATAATTATGGATAAAATTAAAAGTTTAGAATCAACAATAAATCAAATTGAAAGAAGTTTTGGTAAAGGCTCAGTGATGAGATTAGGCCAACAAGATAAAGTAGAAATTGAAACTATTTCAACTGGTTCACTTAGCCTTGATCTTGAATTAGGTATTGGTGGTTTTCCTAAAGGAAGAATAGTAGAGGTTTACGGGCCTGAAAGTTCTGGAAAAACAACCTTAGCTTTGCATGCGTTAGCTGAATCCCAGAAGTCTGGAGGAACATGTGCATTTATAGATGCCGAACATGCATTAGATCCTATTTATGCAAAAAAATTGGGTGTTGATACTGATAATATGCTTATTTCTCAACCTGATAATGGAGAACAAGCCTTAGAAATTGCAGATACGCTTGTAAGTTCTAGTGCAATAGATTTACTTGTTATTGATTCTGTAGCAGCTTTAGTTCCAAGAGCAGAAATAGAGGGTGATATGGGAGATTCACATATGGGACTTCATGCAAGGTTAATGAGTCAGGCTTTGAGGAAACTTACTGGTTCGATTGCCAAATCTAATACTTTAGTCATTTTTATTAATCAAATTAGACAAAAAATTGGCATAATGTTTGGTAATCCAGAAACAACAACAGGTGGAAATGCACTTAAATTTTATGCTTCTATTCGCCTTGATATTAGAAGAATAGGGGCTATTAAAGATAGAGACCAAATTGTTGGTAATCAAACTAAAGTGAAAGTTGTTAAAAATAAGTTAGCTCCACCATTCAAAACTGTTGAATTTGATATCATGTATGGTGAAGGCATCTCAAAAACAGGAGAAATTCTTGATCTAGCAATAAAAGCTGGTATTGTAGATAAAGCAGGTGCTTGGTATTCTTATAATAATGATAGAATTGGACAAGGCAGGGAAAATGCTAAAATTTTTTTAAAAGAGAATCCAACTATTGCTGAAGAAATAGAAAATATGCTAAGAAAAAATAATAATAAACAAGAACAAGATATCTCCGAAGAAGAAATAAACCAGGATTTAGTAGAGGAAAAAAAAGATTCTTAAAAAGTATTTTTTTGGCAATTTTTAATTTTTTTTATGCAGAAAATTTTTAATAATGATTAAGTCTGACGAAATACGTAAAAGTTTTGTAGAGTTTTTCCAAAAAAACAATCATGTCCATATAGAATCCTCGTCACTAATTCCAGATAACGACCCTAGCTTACTCTTTACTAATGCAGGAATGGTTCAATTTAAAAATTGGTTCACAGGCATAGAAAATCCTGAGGAAGAAAATGTTGTTACTTCTCAAAAGTGTATAAGGGCTGGAGGAAAACATAATGATTTGGATAATGTAGGCTTTACTCCTAGGCATCATACATTTTTTGAGATGTTAGGAAACTTTTCATTTGGAGGATATTTTAAAGAAAATGCTATAGAGTTTGCTTGGAAATTTTTAACTAAAAACTGTTCGATTAAAACTAAAGACTTGATTATTACTGTTTTTAAAGAAGATGAGGAGTCTTACGAAATTTGGAAAAAAATTTCGGGTTTCGGTAATTCTCAGATTATAAAAATTACTTCAGATGATAATTTTTGGTCTATGGGAGAATCTGGACCATGTGGACCATGTAGTGAAATATTTTATGATAATGGAGAAGGTATTACTGGAGGACTTCCTGGGACGAAGAACCAAGATGGTGAAAGATATACAGAAATATGGAATTTAGTATTTATGGAATATGAAAAAAAAAATGGAAAACTTTCATCGTTACCAAAAAAATGCGTAGATACTGGAATGGGTTTGGAAAGAATTACGGCTGTTTTGAATAAGAAAATTAATAATTTTGAGACGGATATATTTAAGGAAACCATAGAAAGTATTGAATATTTCTCTGACTTTAAGGTTAATAAGGATAACCTTATTTCATTTAGAGTTATTGCTGATCATATTCGTTCAATAATATTTTTAATTAGTGAAGGTATTATCCCATCAAACGAAGGTAGAGGATATGTACTTAGAAGAATTGTTCGAAGAGCATCAAGACATTTAAATCAGATTGGTTATGAAAAAGTTTTACTTTATAAACTTGTTGAAGTTATTTCGAATAAGTATGAGCATATTTATATAGGTCTTAAATCACAAAAAGCATTTATAGAGGAAACTTTAAAAATTGAGGAAGAAAAATTTTCTGGAACTTTAAAGGAAGGAATTAAGTTATTAAAAAAAGAAATAAATAAAACTAGAGGTAATAGTTTTTCGTCTGAAGTAGCATTTAAGCTCTATGATACTTACGGCTTCCCGATTGATATGACTCAAACTATTATCAAAGAAAATAATCTAAGTATGAATTTAGATAAACTTAACTCTTTAATAGTGGACCAGAAAAAATTATCAAAAGAATCTTGGAAGGGAAGTGGAGATAATACTAAAAGTGAATTCTTTTCTAGAATTAAAGAAAAATATAAGTCAACCGATTTCAGTGGTTACCAATCTTATATTGAAGATGCACAATTAATAGCAATTATTAAAAATGAAGAATTTCTAACAAAGACACAAAAATTTAAAAGTGCGATATTGATTTTTGATAAAACTCCATTTTATGCAGAATCAGGTGGTCAAGTTGGTGACAGAGGTTATATTTTTTCGATAGATGATAATTCAGAAATTTGTGAAATAGAAGATACAAAAAAGGAGGATAATGTTTATCTTCATTTTTCAAATAAAATTGAAAGAGAACTTCAAGTAGGAACTAAATATAAATTGGTTATTAATAAATCTTTGAGAAATAAAGCCAGAAACAATCATACTGCAACACATCTTTTGCATGAATCTCTCAGAAGAATTTTAGGAGATCATATTAAACAAAAAGGATCTTTAGTCTCACCGGATAGATTAAGATTTGATTTTACGAATAATAGATCAATGAAAGATATTGAAATTAAGGATGTTCAAAGATTAGTTAATGACTCAATTCGTAATAATTTAAAAGTTGAAACGGTCATTAAGTCACCACGACAAGCAATTGATGATGGAGCTATTGGATTATTTGGTGAAAAATATCCAGAAAAAGTTAGGGTAGTTAGTATGGGAGAGAATAATGAAGATATTTTTTCATCGGAGCTCTGTGGAGGTACGCATGTAAATTTTACTGGAGAGATTGGTTCAATTCAAATATTAAGTGAAACATCTATTTCGTCTGGAGTTAGAAGAATTGAGGCAATCACTGGGGAAGAAGTTGAAAATTATTCGAATACTAGAAATCAATTAATTTCAGAGTTAAAAAATATTTTAAATACCAATGATGAAAATATTTTATCAAAGATGAAAAGTATATTAAAAGAAAATCAAAATTTACAAAAAAAAGAAAAACAAGGAAAGCAATTAATTTTTGATAATAGAAATACTAATATTGTAAAAGGAATTAAAGTCTACATTCAAATTTGCGAAGTGAATCCTAAAGAACTTAAATCACAATGTGATTTGATTAAAGAACAAGTGAAATCCGGGATAATTGTTCTTGTTACAAATTTCAAAAATAAATCAACTTTTGTTATATCTGTAACGAAAGATCATGTTAATAAATATAATGCTTTAATTCTAGTAAGAGAAATTTCAACTTTCCTTGGAGGCAAAGGTGGTGGAGGAAGAGAGGACATGGCACAAGGAGGAGGTTTAGAAATTAGAAAGCCAGATTCCTTAAAGCAACATATTATGGCTTTAATTTAAAGCCACTTCTAATTTTTTTTTAATTAGATTTAAAATTTCCGATGTTGTTAGCCATTTTTGATTTGGTCCGACTAAAAGCGCAAGATCTTTGGTCATTTCTCCTTTTTCAACTAATTTAATACAGATTTTTTCAAGAGTAACTGAAAATTCTTGTAGTTTCATGTTGTTATCAAGCTTTCCCCTATGAAATAATGCTCTAGTCCAAGCAAAAATTGATGCGATTGGATTTGTGGATGTATCTTGACCAGCTTGATGTTTTCTGAAATGACTTGTAACAGTTCCATGTGCAGCTTCAGTTTCTATAATTTTACCATTTGGACTTTGTAAGATTGAACTCATTAAACCCAGTGATCCATATCCTTGTGCTACTAAATCTGACATGACGTCTCCATCATAATTCTTACATGCCCATAGATATCCACCACTCCATTTCATGAGGCATGCAACCATGTCATCAATCAGTCTATGTTCAAAAAATAGACCTAATTCTTCAAATTTTTCCTTAAATTTCTTTTTGTAAATTTCTTCAAAGATTTCCTTAAACTTTTCGTCGTATATTTGAAGTATTGTATTTTTTGTAGATAAATAAACTGAAATTTTTTTTGTTAGAGCAAAATTAAAACATGAGTTAGCAAAATCAATAATTGAACTATCTAAATTAAACATTCCCATTGCAACCCCAGGATTCTCTGGACTATAAACCAGTTCTTCAGAACTTCTACTTCCATCATTTGGTTTAAATTTTAAATATAGTTTTCCTGGTTTGTCGAATTTTAAATCTTTAGCCTTATATATATCTCCAAAAGCATGTCGAGCTATGATCACTGGTTTATTCCAATGATTAACAATTTTTGGAATATTGTTGCAAATAATTGGTTCTCTGAAAATTGTACCATTTAAAATATTCCTTATCGTTCCGTTTGGTGAAGGATATTTTTTTTTTAGGTTAAACTCTTTCACTCTTTTTTCATCTGGAGTGATTGTTGCACATTTTACTCCAACACTGTATTTTTTTATGGCAAAAGCTGCTTGTGAAGTTATAATATCATTAGTTTTATCTCTACTCTTTATACCAAGATCATAATCAATTAAATCAATATCGAGAAACGGAGTTATAAGTTTTTTTTTAATTTCACTCCAAACTATTCTGGCCATTTCATCTCCATTAAGATCTACTATGGGATTAGATACTTTTATTTTAGGCATTGCTCTCCTCCTTAATTCTTTTTAAACAAACTTCTAAGGATGAAACCTGAAGTAAAGAATTTATTTTATTTTTATCGATAAATTTTTGATCTATTAAATGTTTTATCAAAAGTATAAAAGGTTCCCAAAAACCATCCTCATTAACTAGATAGATATTTTTTTTAATTTCATTTAATTCTTTTTTAACTAGAAGATCTAAAATTTCATTTAAAGTCCCAATTCCCCCCGGAAGGGCAACAAAGCAGTCCGATCTTTTTAAAAACTGTTTTTTTCTTTCTTCAAGGCTATTAGTTGTAATTAAATCAGTTGAGTACTTAATGTTTTTTTTTTTTTTAATAAGACAAGCTGGGATTATACCATAAATTTTTATATCATATTTGGATGCTTCTTTGACTAAAACTTTCATTAATCCTAGGTTTGTACCTCCAAATATGATGTTATATTGATTTTTACCTATCCAATTTGCTAATTTTTTAGTTATATTTGAATAAGAATCTGATCGACCAAATTTGGATCCACAGAAAATCCCAATATTTAAAGACATAATACTTAAAAAAAAAATTAAAAATAATGAAAAACTAAGTTATAGTAATAAAAAAACATAGTACAGTATAATGAAAAAAGAAATATTATTACTATTAGTTCTTATATCAGTTAGTTTTGGTGCTTACAATTATTTACATCTACCTGAGAGTAAAGAAGAGTTAAATTCATCAAACAAACATAATATTGATGATGAATTTGTTGAATTTAAAACTGAAACTGAAAATTTTAACCTTACGGAAAATAAACTAACTTTCGATATAGTAAGGATAACTAAATATGGAGATGCAGTCATCGCCGGGAGATCAAAACCAAACAAAGTAATAAATTTGTTTGATGGAAATGAAAAATTAGCAAATATAATCAGTGATGCAAATGGTGAATGGGTTTGGACAAGTGAATCTCCGTTAGGATCAGGTATTAAAAAACTTTTTCTTAGGTCTAAAGAAAATGGCTTAGTGATAAAGTCAGAGCAGACTATAATAATTTTTCTAGATGAAAATTCTAAGAAAGAACCTGTTGTGTTCAAAACAACAATGAATGGTACTGATAATTCATCAATTCTTAACTTAGAGGAAATAGAGAATAATATTTCGCTTGATTTAGTTGAATATTTTCCTTCTGGTAAAGTTTTAGTATCTGGAAGATCTAAGGAAAATAGTCAACTATCTTTTTTTTTTGACGATGAATTAGTTGGTAAAACTATTGTTGACAGTAGAGGTGTATGGAAATTTGAATATGATGAAAAAATTAAATACGGTAAGATTAATTTAAGAATTGATTTAATATCAAATAATAATCAAATTTCTTTGAGTACTCCTATATTTATGGAAAATATGGCTAAGATGATAAATAATTCAGAAAATCAGATAGTCGTTCAACCAGGAAATAGTTTGTGGAGAATTGCGAGAAAGACTTTGGGCGGAGGAATTTTTTATTCTGAGATTTATAAGAGAAATGCAATTAAGATTAAAAATCCTGATATGATCTTTCCTGGCCAAGTTTTTGACCTTCCAGTTTTAAGAGAAAAAATAAATTATGAAAGATAAAAACGATTTTTTTGAATCTCTTATAAAAAAAATAAAAGTAAGTTTTAATGAGGTCGAATCACTAAAAAATTTTTTTGTTCCAATTCATTCAGCAGGTTATCCATTTATCTTAATATTTGCATTTATTTCTTTAATTTTGGGAGGTTTCTCAGATACTCTAGGTTGGCTAGGTATGATCCTCACAATTTGGTGTGTATATTTTTTTAGAGATCCAATAAGAGTAATTCCGAATGAAAAAAATTTAATAATCTCACCAGCTGACGGTTTAGTTCTACCTTTAAGAGTCGATTTACCTCCTTCTGAGTCTGGTCTAAAAGAAAAAATGAAAAAAGTTAGTATTTTTATGAATGTTTTTAATGTTCACGTAAATAGAATTCCGTTTGATGGGAAGGTGACCAAACTTGCTTACGAGCCTGGTGCTTTTTTTAATGCTTCATTAGACAAAGCAAGCAAAGATAACGAAAGGATGATAATAAAAATTGAAATTGAGAGAGGTATAGAAATAGTAGTAGTCCAAATCGCAGGATTAATAGCAAGGAGAATTAAATGTGATTTGTCAGAGAGTCAGACTGTCAAAACTGGTGAAAAATTTGGAATAATAAGATTTGGAAGTAGGGTCGATGTTTACTTGCCATTATCATATAAATTAAATGTATTAGAAGGTCAGACTATGATTGGCGGTGAGACGGTATTGGCAAATTTACAAAAAAAATCTGTAAAGAAGGTCATCACAAAAAAAAAATCAGACTAAAAAAAATTAGAAATTTTAAATGAAGAAATTATCAATCATTAGATTATTGCCAAATCTATTTACCTTCATATCTTTGACTTTGGGGTTAACTTCTATCAAGTTTGCTCTTGATGCAAAATGGGAAATATCAGTGTCATTAGTTGTTTTCGCATCTTTCCTTGATAATTTAGATGGCAAGATTGCAAGATTATTAAAAAGTAGTTCAAAGTTTGGTGTTGAGTTAGATTCATTAGCTGATTTTGTCAGCTTTGGCATTGCACCTGCAATGATTGTATATTTCTGGAATATGTCTGAAAATGTGAATAATAGTTGGGCATTCGTTATTTTTTATGCAATTTGTTCCTCGTCACGACTGGCAAAGTTTAATATATCTTCTTTCGAAAAAACAAATGAAGAACATGACAGAATAAAGTTTTTTAAAGGAATATCAACACCAGCAGCTGCTGGAATGGTATTATTACCAATGATGTTTTATTTTAGATTTGATAATGATTTTTTCTTAAACCCTTTAATTTCGGTCTTTTCAATCGTTATTTCAGCAGTATTGATGATAACAAATATTCCTTCCTATTCATTAAAAGGGATCAAAATTGAGAGAAAAGTAATTCCCTTCTTTATTATTATTTGTGCAGGATTTATTTCTTTATTAATAACGGACTTTTGGTTAGCAATGATATTATTTATTTCTATTTATTTCTTAACAATTCCTATTGCTTTAATTGAAGGAAGAAAACTACCGATCACTAAATAATTTTAAAAATTTAATATTTATTTTCTCTCCTATAGAAATTAAGCAAGGTGTAACTAAAAGAGTCAAAAGAAATGAAAAAATTATTCCAAATACAATTGCATTAGATAGTTGTAGCCACCACTGAGAAGTTGGACTTCCAAAACTTAAACTCTGTTCAATAAAATTTATGTTGATTCCTGCAGCCATTGGAATTAATCCAAAAAATGTTGTAAGTGTAGTCAGCATTACAGGACGTAGACGTTGTGCCCCAGTTCTTAAAATTGCATCGTAATAATTTGAAGTTTTTTTTCGAAGCGATTTATATGTATCAAGTAAAACAATATTATTATTAACAACAATACCTGCTAGTGCAATAACACCAATTCCAGACATAATTATTCCAAATGGTTGATTTGTTATCAACAAACCAATCATTACACCAATTGTAGACATAATAACTGAAGTAAGAATTACAAAGGTATAATAGAAGCTTTCAAAAGTAGTTATTAGAATTATTAAAATTAAAAAAATGGAAACAAAAAACGCTTTAATTAAAAATGACTTCGCCTCTTCTTGATCTTCTTCCTGACCTCGAAATTTGACCTTTGAGGTGAGGATATGTTTGTTTTCTTTTAACCAGATTGATATTTCGTTAACTTTATTATTAGCAATATAATCACCAGAAACGTCAAATCTTATAGTATGAGAAGCTTCTGAATCTGTTCTTTTTATTTTACCTATCTTGGATTGTGGTTCTCTTTTAATAAAAAGACTGAGAGGCACTGGACCATTTTTACCTGTTATTTCAACTCTGTCAAGTTCATCTAACGTTCTATATCCCTCTTTAAATTTAACAACTATATCAACTTCTTCATCACTATCTTCTGGCATATACTCAGTTATTTTAAATCCATGAGTAACCATCTGAATAGCATTACCAATTGTAAGTATTTCAATTCCTTGTTTGTCAGCTTCAGCTCTATCTACTTTCAGCTCCCAATCAATACCAGGAGAATTAAAACCATTATCAAGATTCTTTACCCATTGCTGTGTGTCTAGATAAATTAAAATTGCTTTTGCATCCTTTGCTAAATTACTTTTATTAATATTTGAAAATTCAATTTCAATATCTCTATCTTTTGGTGGCCCATCTTTTTTTTCAATAATTTCAACTTTAATTCCAGGAATTGAACTACATAGTTGTTCTAATTTTTTTGTAATAACAGTTGATTTAGGTCTTTTTTTCCAGTTGATTAGTTCAATGTTTATTGAACCAATGATATCATCTGAGTTTTGTCTATTGTCAGAATTAATTAAGCCACTTTTTGAGTAACTATTTTCAATAAATTTATTTTGGAGAATAATTTTTTCTACTTTTTTGACTATTATATCCTTATCAATAGCTGAAAAATTTCCTTGTGCACGTATAACAACTTCAGCATAATCAGGTTCTATTGGAGGAAAAAATTCAAATCCTTTTCCTATTTTGGAATATACAAGTTGCACGAAAATAATTAAAAAAAAAGTAGTCATTAAAATTTTAAATGGATTGTGCAAACAAACTTTTAAAACATCTAAATAATATTTTTGTATTCCTTCAATTTTTTCTAAGTCACCTGACTCAAGCAATTTTAGATTATTTACCTCCTTTTGTTTATTTAAATCACTTCCAATTAATTTTCCAAGAACAGGAATAAAAATTAAAGCCATTATAAGAGATGAAGTTAATACTGTTAAAAGTGTTACTGGTAAATAAAACATAAATTCTCCTGCTATTCCTGGCCAAAATATTAGAGGGAAAAAAGCCGCCAGTGTTGTCAGTGTAGAAGCCAGAACAGGGGTAAACATTTTTCTAGCTGATAGTATGAACACTTCCTTATTATTTAGTCCCTCTGAGGCTCTTCTGTTGGCATATTCAACTACAATTATTGCACCGTCAATTAAAATGCCTACTGATAAAATTAAAGAAAATAAGACAACAACATTTATAGTAACTCCCATAAAAGACAGGAAAACCATGGATATAAGAAATGATCCTGGAATTGAGATGCTAACCAATATGGCTGACTTAAATCCCATCCAAAAAATTATAATGATAAGAACCAGTAAAACTGCTAAGATTACATTATTTTCTAAATCTGATATCATGGAATTTATTGATTTTGATTCATCTTGAAAAAAATCAATTTTTAAATTTTCAGGAAAATACTCTTTTGCATTATTAACTTGTTTTTTAATTTCCTTTATTGTTTCTATTATATTTTCCCCTGTTCTTTTAGATACTTCGAGAATAATTGCCTCTTTTCCATTATTTCTTGCGAAACCTTTTGTATCCTTGAATGAATCTCTTATTTCTGAAATTTGACCTAAGGTAATTGATGATTCGTTATCAGACTTAATTGGTAAACTTAATATATCCTCAAAGTTTTCAAATAAACTCGGAACTTTGATATTAAAACTACCTGTTTCATTATTAATCGAACCAGCTGGTACAAGAATATTACTATTTTTGAGTGTCATCAAAAGTTCTTTTGCAGTTAGTCCATAACTTTTCACAATTTTAGGATCTACTATAATTTCTATTTCTCTTTCATCCTCTCCTGTAGTCTTAACTTCCAGTACTTCTGAAATACTTTCAATCTTATTTTTAAGGAATTTGGCAATTTTTATTAATGCACGTTTTTCTATATTTCCAGATATAGCAATAGCTAGGACAGGAAATCTGGAGAGATTAACCTCTGATACTATAGGCTCTTTTGTTTCATCGGGTAGCTTACTTTTAACTAAATCTACTTTAACTCTTACATCACTCAATGCTTTTCTAGATTCAAATCCCGCGTCAAATTCTAAAATTACATTACCTCCACCCAGATAAGATGTTGAGGACATTTTTTTAACTCCTTCAATTTTTTTTAATTCTTTTTCTAATGGCTTGACAAGCAACCTTTCAGAATCTTCAGGTGAAATACCTTGATGATATAAAGAAATATAGATTACCGGAATACTTATATCTGGGTCTGCTTCTCGAGGTAGCGATTTATATGAAAAAATACCCATACAAATAAAAAAAAACAAGACTGTTAATAATGCTTTTTCTGATTTTAATATTTTTTCTAACATTTAGTTTTCATAACTTGGATTAACTAATTCATTTTCAAGAACAAATTCTTGCCCTCTCGTTATTAAATCAATTTCAAATAAATTATTATTTGAAATCCAATATCCTTTCCCAGTATCACTTAAGATGTTTATGGATAAAAATTTTGCCCTTTTATCCTTTATAATTTTTATACCTAACTTTCCTTTATTATTTAATGTTACTACTGAAGAAGGAATAAAAAATGAATCAACAGGGTCTAAATTTATTCTTATTTCACCAGAAATACCCGCTAGAACTTCTTTATTATGATTAGATATTTGAAGTTGAACCTTAAAGTTCCTTGTTTTTTCGTTAGCACTTACTGATATAAAATTTATGTATCCTTTAATTTTTTGTCCATTACTTAAATTCGCGGTACCTATTTGACCAACTTTAAGTAAGCTAACTTCTTTTTCGGATGCATATGCCACTAAAAAAATAGGGTCCAGATCTACAACAGTTACAATTTTATCCCCTTTTTTTAAATAATCACCTAATTCTACATAACTATCATCAATAAAACTATCAAATGGGATTATGATTTTTGTATTATTTAATTCAACTTGACTTTTTTCAAATAATGCTAGAGCTTCTTCAAATTTAGTTCTTGATTCAGACAGTTTTACTTCGGATCTATAACCCTTTTCATATAGTTGTTCTGCAACCGAATATTCTTTCTTTCTTTGGTTTAGTAAAGCTTCCATTTCTGTAGATTTAGCAATTTTGTCTTCAGGATTTATTAGAACTATTTCTTTTCCAGCTTTAACAAACTCTCCTTTAACATAATTTATTGCACTAATTTTCCCCTCCACTTGAGATTTAAGTGTCACAATTCTTGATGATCTTGTATGACCTCGGATAATCAAAGGTTTTGAAAACTTTTTTGCGACTATTTTTTTTACAAGAACTGTTTGAATATCATTTTCTTCAGGCATACTAATTTTTGATTCTTCGTCTGAAGTAAGAAAAAATGGAAAAAAATAGATCAAAATTAATAAAATAGAAAAGTAGAGTAAATACTTTTTATTAGTTATGATTAAATTTTTTAGATTACTCATATTAATATTATTTATAGTTATTATACTTAAGATGTAAGATGTTTTTTGTAAAGCATGAACAAAAAAAGAAGTAATTTGAAAAATAAGTTCGCATCAATAGATCTAGGTAGTAATAATTGTAGATTGTTGATTGTTGAATTTGAAAATAAAAAGAAAAGAGACTTATTAAGATTCTCTAAAGTCTTAAACCTTGCTAAAAACCTTACATATAGTAATGAGTTTACAGGTGAAAAAATAAATTCAGTAATAAATTTTTTTAAAATTATAGCAAAAAAAATGTATGAATTTGATGTTTTAGAGTATAGATGCATTGCAACTCATGCATGCAGAGAGGCTATAAATTCTTCACAACTAATTGAAGAGATCTACAAGCATACTGGAATTAAAGTAGAGATTATTTCCACTGAGGAAGAAGCAAGATTAAGTTTAAAAAGTAATATGATATATAAAAAGAAGCCAATTAATTGTGATTTTGTTTTAGATATTGGGGGAGGGAGTACTGAATTAGTTTTCATAAAGAAATTAACTAAAAATATTTCTATAGATGATTTTGAATTTATTTCTTTACCCTTAGGAGTTATAAATTTAAGCGAAAAAATTGAAGTATTTGGTGAAGAATATGTTAACAATTTTATCAACAAAAATATTACTATTTTCAAAGAGGTATCTAAAAAAAAAATTAATGTGATTGGCTCTTGCGGAACTATTACAAGTATTTGTGCCATTCATAAAAATTTAAAATATTATGATAAGAAAAAAGTAGATGGTGTAGTAATGAAAATAGAAGATATAAAAAAAAATTGTATAATGATAAAAAAAATGACAAATAATGAAAAAAATAATCACCCTTGTATTGGAAAAAATAGGAAAGAACTTTTAGATAACGGAGTGAAAATTCTTGAGTCCATTCTTGATATGGTTGAAATTGAAAATATTGTAGTTTCTGATAGAGGTTTGATAGACGGAATGATTGAAGACTATAATTTTTAAGAAATAATGAAAAAGATTAAACTCAAAAAAAATAAAAAAGAAAAAAGTAAGAAATGGTTAACACGACACTTCAATGATATTTATTATCAGAAAGCAAAAATAAAGGGATATCGTTCCAGGTCAGCTTTCAAACTAATACAAATTAATAAGAAATTTGATGTTTTTTTTAAAGGCGCAAATGTTTTAGATTTAGGAGCTGCTCCTGGAGGTTGGTGCCAAGTTTCCAGAGAACTAATCGGTTCGGATGGTGCGGTGATTGGTATAGATAAGTTGGATATAAAAAAAATAGATGGCATTGAATTTTATAAAGCTAACATAGGCGATAATATTTTTAAATATGAACTTTTAAACTTAAATATTAAAAAGTTTGATGTTATTTTAAGTGATATGGCACCAAATACAACCGGTCATGGTAGTACAGATCATTTAAGAATAATAAATCTGGTTGAACTAGCAATTGATACAGCTAATCAATATTTAAAAAAAAATGGTTTTTTTGTTTGCAAAGTTTTCCAAGGAGGTGCTCAGGGAAAACTTCTTGAATTTATGAATCTTCATATTAAAGAAATTAAATATTTTAAGCCTGATGCTTCTCGAAAAGAATCACCGGAAACTTACTTAGTTGGTAAAAAAAAATAATTTTAATTTACTGTTTAAAATTTACTGCTTTTAGATTATTTTGAAACTATTATGCAGAAAATTCAAGAAGCCTTTACCTTTGATGACGTTTTAATAGTTCCTTCATTATCCAGTATTAAACCTAACAATGCTGACGTAAGTACAAAAATTACTAAAAAGTTAAAATTAAATCTTCCTTTAATTTCCTCTGCAATGGATACTGTAACTGAGTCAGCCTTAGCTATCAAGATGGCACAATCAGGAGGTATTGGTATAATTCATAAGAACCTTACACCCCAGGATCAAGCTAATGAAGTTAAGAAAGTTAAGAAATTTGAATCTGGAATGGTAATAAATCCGTTAACGATTAACCCTGAGAATACTCTAGAAGACGCTTTAAAACTGAAGGACCTAAATAATATAAGTGGTATACCTGTAGTTAAGAAAAATACTGGTTGTTTAATTGGTATTCTAACCAACCGAGATATAAGGTTTGCAAAAAATCTCAAACAACCTGTTAGTTCTCTGATGACAAAGGAAAATTTAATCACTGTTAAAGAAAATATAAAAACTAGTGAAGCTAAAAAACTTTTACACTCTCATAGAATCGAAAAGTTACTTGTTGTAGATAATAATTTTAGATGTGTTGGTTTGATTACCGTTAAAGATATAGAAAAAGCTGAAAAATTTCCAAGAGCTAGTAAAGACTCTTTTGGAAGGTTGATGACAGGAGCTGCAATTGGAGTTGGAGATAAAGAGGGAATTAAAAGAGTTAAGGCTTTAAATGCATCTGAGGTAGATCTAGTCGTAATCGATACAGCACATGGTCATTCAAAAGAAGTAATAGAAACTTTAAAAAAAATTAAAAATATTTATCCAAAATTACCTGTAATTGTTGGGAATATAGCTACATCTAAGGCAGCTGATGATTTGATTAATGCTGGAGCCGATGCCCTAAAAGTTGGAATTGGACCTGGATCTATATGTACAACAAGAATTATTGCTGGAGTTGGAGTTCCACAACTTTTTGCAATATCTGAAGTTTATAAAATTTCAAAAAGAAAAAAAATTCCTATAATTGCTGATGGTGGTATCAAATACTCCGGAGATATTGCTAAAGCCATTGCAGTTGGTGCTGACGCTGTGATGATTGGTTCACTATTCGCTGGGACTGATGAAGCCCCTGGAGAAGTGTTTTTATCAGAAGGAAGAAGTTATAAATCTTACCGAGGAATGGGTTCGATAGGTGCAATGGGACAAGGTTCGGCGGATAGATATTTTCAGGAAGAAATACAAGATACCAAAAAATTAGTACCTGAAGGAGTGGAAGGAAGAGTTCCCTACAAGGGGCCTGTAAAGAATGTTATAGACCAACTTATTGGAGGATTAAAAGCGGCTATGGGATATACAGGCAATAAGAATATTAAAGATATGCAAAAAAATACTAAACTTGTGAAAATAACATCAGCAGGTTTAAATGAAAGTCATGTTCATAGTATTTCAATTACCAGAGAATCCCCTAATTATCAGACAAATAAATAAAATAAATGAATTGTCAAATCTTGATCATTGATTTCGGATCCCAATTAACTAAGTTAATTGCAAGAAGAATTAGAGAAATGGGAGTATTCTGTGAGATAATACCCTTTAACAAAGTTAATAAAAAAATAATTGATGAAAGAAAACCAAGAGCTTTAATTTTTTCTGGTGGACCAGCTTCAGTGGAAAAAAAAAAATCACCTAAAGTCGAAAAATTTGTTTATGATCTTAAGATCCCAATATTAGGTATTTGTTATGGATTGCAGTTAATATGTAAAAATTTTAATGGAAAAGTAGAGTCAACTGAATTCAGAGAGTTTGGCAAAGCTAATATTAGATTAATCAATGATTCAGATTTATTGAGAAATATATATAAAAAAAATAAAGATTATCAGGTATGGATGAGTCATAGTGACAGTGTAATCAATTTGCCTGATGGTTTTGAGGTAGTTGCTTCAAGTGAAAATTCAAAATTTGCAATAATTCAAAATAGTAAAAAGAAAATTTATGGTCTTCAGTTTCATCCAGAGGTTAATAATACAGAAAAAGGAGAAAAAATTATCAAAAACTTTATTTTTTTAATTTCAAAATGCATTAGAGATTGGGATATGCATTCTTTTAAAAACGAGGCTATTAAAAATATAAAAAAAATAGTTCAAAAAAATAATGTAATTTGTGCTTTATCAGGAGGTGTTGATTCCTCCGTAACCGCAATATTGGTTCATAAAGCGATAGGTAGTCAGTTGAGGTGTATTCTTGTTGATACTGGTTTGATGAGAAAAAATGAGCCAGAAATTGTGAAAAAACTTTTTACTAAAAATTATAAAATTAATCTTGAAGTTATTGATGGATCAAGGATTTTTCTTGAAAAATTGAATAAAACACAAGACCCAGAAAAGAAAAGGAAGATTATTGGTAAGACATTCATTAAAATATTTGAAGACTCATCAAAAAAGTTAAAAAATACGGAATTTCTCGCACAAGGAACTTTGTACCCTGACGTAATTGAGTCTATTTCGTCTTTCGGAGACTCGAAAGTTACAATAAAATCTCATCATAATGTAGGAGGTCTTCCTAAAAAGATGAATCTTAAATTGATTGAACCATTAAAAAATCTCTTCAAAGATGAGGTAAGAAGACTAGGAAGAGAATTAGGTATCCCAAATCAATTTATTTCGAGACATCCTTTTCCTGGACCAGGTTTAGCCATTAGGATTCTAGGTACAATCACTAAAAGAAAGATTAAAATATTGCAAGAAGCAGACAATATCTTTATTAATGAGCTAAAAAGGGCAAAGTTATATGATAAAATTTGGCAAGCTTTTTGTGTCTTACTTCCAGTAAAAACTGTTGGAGTTATGGGAGATAATAGAACTTATGAAAACATTTGTGTTTTACGTGCAGTTAAATCACTTGATGGTATGACTGCTGAAGTTTATCCATTTGATTCAAAATTTATCTCACATTGTGCTAACGAGATTGTAAATAAAGTTAAAGGTATAAATAGGGTTTGTTATGATTTTACCTCTAAGCCTCCAGGAACTATTGAATATGAGTGAAAATCAAATACCAGAACTTGATTTCTGTAAGAAAGAGAATCTAACAATAAAAGAGGAGATTATCTGTGATCAAGGTAAAATTCATAAATCAATGTTAGATAACCCGTTAGCTTTTGTTTTATTTTATGTTTTTTCTATAATTTTCATTGCAATACTTTTTCAACTTTCACAAAAAAAAAATAAAAAGAAAGATAAATCAAATAAATAATATTTACTTAAATATATTTTGTTGCTGTTTAATTCAAGTTACAACATTAATTGCTTCTGTAGAGATTTCTAAAATTTATAACTTAAAAATTTTTAAGTTTAAGATTATAAATTTTTTATCTGAAAAAAAGTTTTTAATACTATTTTCTTACTTGATATTCATTTTTTTCTTTCATGTGCTTTCATTCAGTCTAATTTCTATCATTGGTTATGAAGGACTTCAGATATCAAATTTTATTTTTTTTTTTTTAATAACATTTGAGTTATGTATAAAAATTGGACAATCTGAAAAATTTGCTGATTGGATTGGTTCCGCTTTGAATGAAAATTTT
>JAOOJU010000049.1 GCA_028407765.1 Rickettsiales bacterium | reverse complement strand
ACCAATTATTCTTGAGATCTCTTCTACAGAATACTTTGATGCTAGGAGCTCATTTTCGGTAGGAGTGTCGATTCCGTAATAACATGGGAATTTAACTGGTGGACTTGCAATCCTCATATGTATTTCTTTTACACCACAATTTCTGAGCATTTCTACAATTTTTACTGAAGTTGTTCCTCTGACAATAGAATCATCAATTAAAGCAATTTTTTTACCTTTTAAGGGTGCGAAGTTTGGATTATGTTTCATTTTTACTCCAAGATGCCTAATGGAGCTGGATGGTTCAATAAATGTTCTTCCGGTATAATGATTTCTTATAATTCCAAATTCAAATGGCTTCTTAATTATTTGAGAGTACCCTAATGCACTTGCATTTCCAGAATCTGGAATTGGAACAACTGTATCAACAATTAACTTGTCATTTTGGGATTCTTTAGCTAATTCTTGCCCAATTTGTTTTCTTACCTGATAAACACTTTTTCCTTCAAGAACACTGTCAGGTCTTGAGAAATATATATACTCAAAAAGACAAGGCCTTAATTTTGCGTTATTAAATGGTTTTATTGAGGATAAACCATCTTTATTTATGACAACAATTTCTCCCGCATCAACATCCCTTACTAATTCAGCACCAATTATATCTAATCCACAACTTTCTGAACTTAACACATAAGAGTTATTTAACTTACCTATCACAAGAGGACGAATACCAAGCGGATCTCTAATTCCAATAAGTGAATCTTCGCTTAACATTACCAGAGAGTAAGCTCCACTGATACTTTTAAGAGCATAACTTATTCTTTCAATTAGGTTTCCTTTCGTAGTTGAAATTAAGTGCAATATAACTTCTGTATCAGAGGTTGATTGAAAAATTGATCCCTCACTAATTAATTTTTTCTTAAGAGTTTCGGTATTTGTAAGGTTACCATTATGAGCAATTGCTATCCCACCTGTTAATATTTCAGAAAAAAGAGGTTGAACATTTTTTAATGCAGATTCTCCAGTTGTTCCGTATCTGTTGTGTCCGATAGAAGATAAACCCTTAACTTTTTTTATTATTGCAGAATTTCCAAACACTTCTGAAACTGGACCTAAACCTCTATGAGCGTAAAACTTTCCCTCAGTTTTACAATAGCTTACTACTCCAGTTGAGTCTTGACCTCTATGTTGAAGTGCATGAAGACCTAGAGCAGTTAGAGCTGAAGCATCACTGTTATTATAAATACCAAAAACACCACATTCATCTTTTGGTTTCTTTATGTCAATAAAAGATTTAATCATCTTCAGTGCTTTCTATTAAATATTCTAAATTATCTCTATCTCTTTTTTTATAACCTTCACTCTCAGAGTTCATCTTTCTTTCTCTTCTTAGATAAGAATCAATACTTTTTTCGAAAAGTTCTTCAGATTTTTTATTTAATTGGTTTTCAACATCTTTAATGGAATCATTATTTTTATCAAACATAGAAATTATTTTAATGGAGCCATAACGAAGTAAGTCATTCATTTTAGATTTTTCAATCCATTTTGGATTCTTTTCAGAATAGAGACTATTAAATAGATATAGACATAAAGCCAATAAAATATAGCCCCTAGCAATTCCAAATACAAAGCCAAGGCTTCTATCTAACATACCTACTGAGCTTCTTTTAACAGATGAAGCAAATCTACTTGTAAAGAAAGATAAAAAAAATAAGCTAAGAATAAATACTATTAAGTAAGTAAAAATTTTAGAAATGACCAGGTTGTTGATTATCTTATCAACATGACTAATTAAGTAGATCGATAAAAAAAAGGATATAAAAAAAGCGCTTACCCAACTTATAAGAGATAAAATTTCCTGTGAAAAACCTCTAGTAAAAGAAAAAATTGCAGAGATCAAAATAAAAAAGATTATTGCGATATCAAAAATTAAATATAACTCCAATTACTTACCTTAAATTTATATTGTTCCATTAATAAAGTTTTTTAGTTCAATCTTTTTTATAGATTTTATTTTTTTTACCTCACCATACCAGAAAATTGTACCATTATTAATAAAAGCTACTTTATCTGCAAAATGATAGACACTATCCATATCATGTGTAATTGTAATTGTAGTTATTTTTTTTTTCTCAACAAGTTTTCTAATTAGTTTATTTATTTGTTCAGACATGATTGGATCAAGACCAGTGGTTGGTTCATCTAAAATTAATATTTCTGGTTTAGTGAGTATTGCTCTTGCCAGACCAACTCTTTTTTGCATTCCAGCTGATAAGTCAGATGGATATAGATTAAGAATTGATTTGTTCAGACCGACTTCACTTATGATCTCTGAAATATCAATATTTTTTTTTTCAAATAAGATATTATCTCTGATGGTCAGGCTGTCGAATAATGCTGCGTTTTGAAATAATACTCCAAACTTTGAAATATGTTCTAATTTTTCCTGATCATTTATAGTTTTCACATTATATTTACTATCAAATATAATTTCACCAAGTTCAAAGCTAATAAGGCCTGTAATGCATTTTGTTAAGACTGATTTCCCGGAACCTGATTCTCCAATTATAGCTAATGATTCCGATTCAAATATATTTAAGTTGATTTTTTTTAAGATCTCTTTGCCATTAAAACTTTTTTTAAGATTTTTTATTTGAATCTTTTTTTTTCTCATAGTTTGAAGAACAGCGATGTAAGAATATAATTAAGCGACAAAATAAGGATAGAAGATGATACTACTGAATAAGTGGTTGCTAGACCAACGCCTTGTGCTCCGCCTTTAGCATTAAATCCATGATAACATCCCATAAATGAAATTACTAAACCAAAAACTGAGGCTTTTACTAATCCAGAAATAACATCTGAAATTTCTATAAAATTATGAGTATTTATAAGATAAACATCTGAATTAAAACCAAGAGTATAAACACAAACAACAAATCCTCCAAAAATACCGATTATATCTCCAATGAGTACCAGTAAAGGAAGAGAAATAACGCCTGCTATTATTCTGGGTGCCACTAAATAATTAATCGGGTTAGTGGACAATGTTTTCAATGCATCTATTTGTTCTGTTACTTTCATAGTTCCTATCTCTGCAGCAATTGCAGCACCTGAACGACCTGCAACCATTAAACCTGCTAGTACAGGAGAGAGTTCTCTAGTTATAGACAATGCAACTACATTTGGAATAACGCTTTCTGCTGAGAATCTAGAAAATCCTGTATATGATTGTAAGGCTAAAACCATCCCTGTAAATATTGCTGTTAGTCCAACAACAGGAAGTGAATTAAAGCCTATTTTTAAAAATTGTTGCATAACTAATTTAGGATAGAATTTGGGTCTAAAACAACTTAAAATACATTTTAGAAAAAAATAAAACTTAGATCCTAGAGAATCTAATAATTTATATACATACTGACCGACTAAATTTGGTATGATTGTAAGTATTCTGATCATTTTTATCATTTTTTTGAACTAATATAATCTTTCTGTAATCTATAACCAAGATTATTAAGTATTTCATACTCTATTGTCTCTGATAATTTCGCAACTTTTTGGATTGTGATTTCCTCTCCGATTAGTTCTACCCAATCTCCAACATTAATTTCCGTATTATTTATACATGAAATATCTACCGTCATGTAGTCCATAGAAATATTTCCTACGATAGGTAATTTCTTTCCTTTAAAAACACCATACCCATTGTTGCTTAAATTTCTTGGGTAACCATCAGCATATCCAATTCCCAATACCGCAATCCTCAGGGATGACCTTACACTATATGTTGAATTATAACCGATAGATTTGATAGGTTCCTTTTCTAAGTTTCGTATTTGAAGAATTCTAGCTTTAACAGAGACCACATTTTTTAAATTTTTATTTTGTTTATTGGGATTTATGCCAAATAATCCTCCACCAGTTCTCACAAAAGAATAACCATAATTCTTTAAATTAAAAGTTGCACTAGAATTAGCTAAACTATTCAAAGTATTGGGAAAATTGGTAATTATTTTGTCAAATAATTTTTTTTGAATTTTATTAGTAATATTTTGTTCATCATCTGCACTAGCTAAATGACTCATTATACAAAAGATATTTATTTTATTATTTTGTATAGATTTTTTAATTTTGCTTAAATCTGAATAAGGAATACCTAATCTATTCATTCCAGTATCAAAATGTAGAGCAACAGTAATTTTATCATTTTTTTTTTTAAATAAACCTGTCCATAAATTTAATTCATTGTGAGAGTTAATTACCGGGATAAGTCTATATTTCTTAAATTCTTGAAATATTTTTTTTATATATATTTGTGAACCATTGAGTACCAAAATTTTAGATTTTTTTATAAGTTTTCTCAATTCAATACCTTCTTTTAATGTTGCAACAAAATATAATTCACAACCTGACTCCTCAAGAGTAGTGGCAATTTTTTCAATTCCAAGACCATATGCATTTGCTTTTAATACAGCTGCAACCCTTGTTTTATTATTAAGTGTTTTTTTGATTACTTTATAATTATGTTTCAAGGAATCTAGATTAATGCTAACTATTCCTAGGTCATTGAGACTTTCTTTATTTTCTAACATTAAGTTTGATGACCAGAAGGATTATTTATATCTATGAAGTCTGAAAACTTCGTTGATGAAGCATTAAAGTGTAATTTAACCTTAGAAATAGGACCATGTCTGTGTTTTGCAATAATAGCCTCTGCTATATTATGAATTTCATCCATTTTACTCATCCAAATCTCATGTTTATCTGTCCCTTCAGTGGGTTCCGTTCTTTCTAAATAATATTCTTCTCTGTAGAGAAAAACAACTAGATCTGCATCTTGTTCAATTGCTCCAGACTCCCTCAGATCAGATAATTGAGGTCTTTTTTCTTCTCTGTCCTCAACTTTTCTTGAAAGTTGAGATAAAGCAATCACAGGTATATCCAACTCTTTTGCAAGTGCTTTAAGTCCTCTTGTGATATCAGAAACCTCTTTAACTCTATTATCATTGAGATTTTTTGAATCGCTATTAATTAATTGGAGATAATCTATTACTATTAAATCTAACCCTTCTTTCCTTTTAAGTCTTCTGGCACGAGTTCTAATTGAAGAAACGGTAAGTGCAGGAGAATCATCTATAAATAAAGATAAGTTTGCAAGTAATTCACTAGACTTTACTACTTTTGAAAATTCATTTTTAGTTATATTTCCAGTCCTAATTTTTTCAGATGCAATTTCTGAAGTCTCAGAAAGTATACGTGTTGCAAGTTGTTCAGAAGACATTTCAAGGGAAAAAAATAGAACTTTGCCTTTTGAACTAGTCTCTTTTTTTTCAGTGCTATTTTTATGGCGTAAGCTAATATTATAAGCTATATTTGTAGCAAACGCTGTCTTCCCCATTGACGGTCTACCGGCAATAATAATTAAATCAGAATTGTGTAGTCCACCAATTTTTTTATCGAAATCCTTTAGACCTGTTTTTAATCCGATAATATCCGTATCTTTTTTAAATGCTTTTTCTGCATAAGTTACAGCTTCAGAAAGTATATTTTCAAATGGTTTTGGACCAGTTTCTATTGAGCCATGAGTTGCTAAATCATATAGATTTTGTTCTGCTTTTTCAATTAAATCATTTGACTCTTGTTCTAAATTTGGGATAAATGAATCATTTACCAATTCTGTTCCAAAACTTATTAGTTGCCTTCTTTGCGATAGATCATGAATTAATTTTCCGTAATGTCCGGCGTTTATGATACTTACAGAGTCCTCACATATTTTTAAAAGATATGAAATTCCTCCAATATCCTGAAATTCTTGATTATTTTCTATAAAGATCTTAACAGTATTGATATCGGCAACTTGCCCTTTGTTAATTATACTCCTTATATAGGAAAATATTTTCTTATTAATTGGATCTGAAAAATCATTTTCTCTTAAAAAACCTTCTACCTGCTCATAAGCTTTATTATTAGTAAGCAAAGCACCAAGCAAAGCTTTTTCTGCCTCAACATTGAGAGGTATTTGCCTTAATTCATTTTGAATTGGTAAATTTGTTATAG
>JAOOJU010000048.1 GCA_028407765.1 Rickettsiales bacterium | reverse complement strand
TTTAATTTCAATTCTATTTGGTGGTAAAATAGATTCAATTATTTCAGGCCATTCTACTAAAACTATATCATTTAATGCAATATCAAAGTCTAAAGCATAAACTTCGGATTTTTTCTTTAGTCTGTATAAATCATAATGCCAAACAGTAAATAAATCTAATTCATAGATATTTACAAGTGGGAACGTAGGGCTACTCACTTTTACCTTTTTATTTGATAGAGAATTAATGAAAAATCTTGAAAAAGTTGTTTTACCAGATCCTAGTTTTCCTCTAAGTGAAATAAATAAACATTTTCTAGAAACTTTTGCTAATTTAGCAGCAAAACTTTGTGTTACATCTAAGTTAGGTAAATATATTTTAAATTCATCTTTCATTTCTTTATAAATTATCCATATATTATATTATTTTATTATAGCCATTTAATGTTTTAAGAATAATGAAAAATATAGAAACAGATGTTTTAATAATTGGCGCAGGACCTGTAGGACTATTTTGTGTATTTGAACTAGGTCAGCTGGGAATAAAGTCTACCATCATAGATTCACTCAGTGAGATTGGTGGTCAGTGCACTGCCCTTTATCCTGAAAAACCTATTTATGATATACCCGCCTATCCAGAAATCTCTGCATCTGACTTAATAGAGAATATACAAAAACAGATTTCACCTTTTAAACCATCAATTAATCTTGATGAAAAAGTAGAAAAATTATCTCAATTGAGTGAGCTATTTATAGTTAAAACTAATAAAAATAGGACTATTAATGCAAAATGTATTATTATAGCTGCAGGATCTGGGGCTTTCGGTCCAAATAAACCTCCATTAGAAAATCTTTCAAAATTTGAAGATAAATCAGTATTTTATTCTGTAAAAGATAAATCAATTTTTAAAGAAAAAAATCTAGTCATAGCTGGAGGTGGAGATTCTGCTGTTGATTGGGGCATTGAATTAGCTGAGACAGCGAACAAAATTTATTTTGTTCATAGGAGAAAAAAATTAAGAGCAGCTCCGAATAGTGTTAAGAATTTGGAAAAATTATCCGAATCTGGAAGAGTTGAGATGGTAATACCATTTCAAATTGATTCGATAACAGGACAAAATGGTTTTTTGAATGAGGTCATTGTAAGGGATTTAAATGATAAAAAAAGATTTTTAAAAGCTGATTATTTTCTACCATTTTATGGACTTTCTTCAGATTTAGGCCCAATTAAAGAATGGGAATTAGAAATTAGTAACAATAACTTAGAGATTAATCAGTCATCGTGTGAAACATCTACAAAAGGAATATTTGCAATTGGTGATGTTTGTAACTATTCAGGAAAGTTAAAGCTAATTTTAACAGGTTTTTCCGAAGCTGCCATAGCTGCACAGTCCTGTTATAAAAAAATTTTTCCTGATAAAACTCTACATTTCGAATATTCTACGACAAAAGGAATTAACAAAATTTAAATTTTAATATCTATATTCGTCACTTTTAAAAGGTCCGTTAACTGGAACATTTATGTAATCTCCCTGTTTTTTTGATAATTGTGTCAGCATCGCTCCTATTTTTTCAAGATGAAGTTTTGCTACTTTCTCATCTAACTTTTTTGGTAAAACGTAGACCTTATTTTCATAGTTAGCATAATTTTCCCAAAGTTCAATTTGAGCTAATACTTGATTACTAAATGAAGCTGACATCACAAAACTTGGATGACCTGTAGCACAGCCAAGATTTACAAGTCTTCCCTCAGCCAAAACTATTATTTTCTTACCATCAGGAAACTCAATTTCATCAACTTGTGGTTTAATATTGCTCCATTTATAGTTTTTTAAAGCCTCAATTTGTATTTCTGAATCAAAATGACCAATATTACAAACAATACTTCTATCCTTCATTTCTCTCATATGTTCTATTGTTATTACATCAACATTCCCTGTTGCAGTCACAAAAACATCTGCTCTCTTTGCTGCATCGTCCATAGTAGAAACTTCATAACCATCCATTGCAGCTTGAAGAGCACATATTGGATCAACTTCCGTAACAATTACTCTACATCCTGCATTCCTTAAGCTCTCTGCAGAACCTTTTCCAACATCCCCATACCCTGCAACCACTGCAACTTTACCTGCCATCATAACATCTGTTGCTCTTCTAATTCCATCAACTAAACTTTCTCTACAACCATATTTATTATCAAACTTTGATTTAGTGACAGAGTCATTAACATTTATTGCTGGAACTTTTAATGCTTTATTCTTTTCCATTTCTATTAATCTTAATACTCCTGTCGTAGTTTCTTCAGAAAGACCTTTGATATCCTTTAATAAATCAGGAAATTTCTCGTGTATTAATTTCGTTAGATCTCCCCCGTCATCTAAGATCAAATTTGGTTTCCAATTATTTGGCCCATTAACGGTTTGTTCAATGCACCACCAAAATTCCTCTTCAGTCTCCCCTTTCCAAGCAAAGATTGGGATATTAGATACGGCCATTGCCGCTGCAGCATGGTCTTGCGTGGAATATATATTACAAGAACTCCATCTTATTGATGCTCCGAGCTCTATCAAAGTTTCTATTAAAACCGCTGTTTGAATAGTCATATGCAAGCAACCAACTATTTTTGCTCCTTTTAGTGGTTTGGTTTTAGAAAATTCAGCTCTTAACTTCATCAAACCAGGCATTTCTGTCTCAGCAATCGCAATTTCTTTTCTACCCCAATCTGCTAAATTTATATCTTTCACCTTATAGTCTTGCATATTCTTCTTCCTTTTCTTTTGTTTGTTGTATTTTTTTATTATGATTTTTATTGAAGTTCTCAAGTATTTTTCTTATTCTCTCACTACTAGTCTCTTTAAGAATTTTCTTAGCTAATATTTTAGTTTCATTGTAATTAATTGAATTAATGAATTGCTTTATTTTTAAGATTCTTGACGTGCTCATTGATAATCTTCTTATTCCCAAACCAATTAGTAAGGCAGTAAAAAAAACATCTCCCGCCATTTCTCCACATACACTTACAGGAATTTTTTTACTTTTACCAGAGTCAAATGACATTTTTATTAATTTTAAGACCGATAAATGTCCAGGGTCGTATATTTTTGCAACACTTTCATCGCCTCTATCAATGGCAAGTGTATACATTGTTAAATCATTAGTTCCTATAGCAAGAAAATCACAGCTTTCTGCCAATGAATCAGCGGTTAATGCAGCTGCTGGAGTTTCTATAAGTACCCCAATAGGTGGGATTTTAGTTGGAACTTTGATTCCTCTCTCTTGTAGATCCTTGTAGACTTTTTTGATTATATCTTTAGCTTCATTCAATTCATTTACATTTGAGACCATAGGTAACATTATTCTTAATGGACCATAAAGACTTGCTTTTAGAATTGCAGTAATTTGCTTTATAAATATCTTAGGAAAAGCAAGTGTAAGTCTGATAGCTCTCAGACCAAGGGCAGGATTAGGAGATGGAGCTATCAATTTGTCGAAAGATTCAATATTTTTATCATTACCAATATCAAGTGTTCTAATTGTCAAAACTTTACCATTTAACTCTTCTATTGAATTTTTGATTAATTCAAATTGTTCTTTTTCTGTAGGTAAATTTTTCTTATTCATATATAGATACTCACTTCTGAATAAACCTATACCGTCTATTCCCTTACTGTACGCGTCTTTTACCTCCTTAGCATTATCAACATTAGCTTCAATAAAAACTCTTTTATTATCTATTGTAATCGGTTGTATTTTTTTAAATGAGTCGAGCTTGAGCGCCTCGTTTTTCAGATGATCAATTCTCTCTTCATACTTTCTAATAGTCCGTGTTGATGGATTTTGGATAACAATACCTTTATCTCCATCAATAACTATTTTTTCATCATTATTAAAATTCTTTAAAACATCTTTTAGTCCGACGATTGTTGGTATGGAGAAAGATCTTGCAACGATTGAGAAATGTCCTTCTGGTCCTCCTAACTCACTAACTAACCCAGTTATTTTTTTCTTTTGAAGTGCCAGAAGGTCAGCTGCACTTAATTCTTCAGAAATTATGATTCTTTTATTAAGACTCTCTCTTGCCTTTAATCTATGTTTGTTCTTTTCTAAATTCTTTATAACTCTTCTGCAAACATCCCTAACATCATCAAACCTTTCTTTAAAGTATGAATTCTTTATTTGTTTATATGTTTTTTCATGGTTTTCTAATTCATCACTTATTGCCGCTTCAGCGTTGATTAGATCTTTCTTAATTTTAAATCTTGACTGTTTTACCAATGATGACGAATTCAGCATCATAACATGGGCTTGAAGAATAAAACCCATTTCATTCTGACCAAAATATTCCTTACTATCACTTTTCTTAATTAAATATTTCAGCTCACTAATTGATTTTTTAACAGCATTGTTAAATCTAGTTAGTTCAGCATCAACTTCAGAAATTTTAATTTTATATCGAGAAAATATATATCCAACATCTTCTTTTAAATAACATAAACCGATATAAACTCCTGGTGAAACCCCAATACCTGTGTGAATCTTCTCTTTTAACAAATTTTTTTCTACAGGTTTTTCTTCTCCAAAGTTCTTTCTTATTAATTCGGTTAATGTAAACAAGTCTTTCTTGGCATCTTTACCTTCACATTGAACACAAATTTGCGTTCCTTTTGTTGCAGCTAAAGACATCAAACCAAGAATAGAGCTGCCATTTACTGAAACTTTATCTTTCTTTACATGAATTTTCGAAGAACATCCTGATGCCGCTTTAACGAATTTTGCAGCTGCCCTAGCGTGAAGACCAAGTTTATTTGTTATGTATACTTTTCTCTCTATTTTATTTTTTATCAATTACTTTTATCCTCGAAAAAAGTAGAGGCTACATTTATATACTTTCTTCCGGAATCTTGAGATACCTTAACTAAATCATCTAGATTTAATTCTTTTCTGGAGGAAGCCATTTTTATTAACATAGGCAAATTTACCCCAGCTATTACTTCGGTTTTTCCATCTTCAATTGTAGAAATTGCCAAGTTTGATGGGGTTCCACCAAACATATCCGTTGTTACAATAACACCGTCTCCAGAGTTCACGTTATTGATTGAATCAATAATCTCCTCTCTTCTTTTATCCATATTATCTTCTGGATGAATACATACCCCCAATATTTTTTCTTGAGGACCAACTACATGTTCAAGTGCAGTAATAAATTCTTTAGCTAAATTCCCATGAGTAACTATTACTATGCCAATCATTTTTTTAAATCTCTATGTTCAACAAATGCCTTAAGATCTTCGGAAACAATACTTTCATAAAACCTATTAGCAGTCATAACTGATCTATGTATACCACCAGTGCATCCAAAAGCAATAGTCAGGAACTTTTTACCCTCACTGAAAAACATCGGTAAAATTTTTTTTTGAAGGTTCAAAAACTCTTCAAAAAAATCTATAAAAGGTTTTTGTTTTTCAATATATTTTATAACTTTCATATCTTTTCCAGTTAACTTTTTTAAATTTTTCACATAATAAGGGTTCTTTATAAATCTCATATCAATAATTATATCAGATTCTCTTGGAACTCCATATTTATAACCAAAAGAGAGAATTCTGAGATTTAATTTTAAATTCAATAATTTTCCTAAATTAGGGACAGTTAATGCAGAAGTATCAAATTTATGATCTGCAACTTTTTTCAAAGGATCAAGCCAAAGTCTTTCTTGCTTGATTATATCTGCTATTGGAATATCTAGTCTTAGAGGATGAGGTCTTCTACTTTCTTTAAATCTATTGATAAGGATATCAGTGTCACAATCAAGAAAAACAAGTTCAATCTTCATGTTTTTTTTATTTTTATTAATAAAACCTGCTATCCTTTTTCCATTAAATTCTCGACTTCTTACATCTATGCCCATCGCAATGTAACCTTTAAGTTCTTTATTAAGCAGAAGTGGAATTAATGAAGAAGGAAGATTATCAACGGCATCATAACCAAGATCTTCGAAAATTTTAAGAGCTGTTGATCTTCCTGCTCCTGATAGACCTGTAAGTATTACTACTTTTTTTTTATCAATCAATTATTTCCTCAAAGAGTTTT
>JAOOJU010000047.1 GCA_028407765.1 Rickettsiales bacterium | reverse complement strand
ATTTTCCACAAAAAGAGTAACTGTGAAAAGAGTTGAGAATATTTTATATAAAAAATTTAAAGTTTTAGATCAGGGTTTTGTGAGAGTAATTGACTATATGGGAGACGATTCTTCTATTGTTCAAGCAGCAAGAGTTTCTTACGGAAAGGGTACAAAGAAAATAAATCAAGATAGAAATTTGATCAATTATTTGCTTAGTCATAGACATTCAACCCCATTTGAAATGAATGAAATTAAACTACACATAAAACTACCAATCTTTATTGCAAGACAGTGGATAAGACATAGGACTGCTAATGTGAATGAATATTCAGCAAGATATTCAATTTTAGAAAGAGAGTTTTACATGCCTTCTCTTCAGAATCTAAAAACTCAATCAAAGACTAATAATCAGGGAAGAGGAGAGAAAATTGAACGAAACGAGGCAAAAGAAAAACTAAATTTAATCAAAAAAAATTCTGAACAAGCATTTGATAATTATAGTTTTTTATTAAATGAAGATATTAATGGAAATATAATTGATCATGAAAAGGATGGAATTGCCCGGGAATTAGCCAGAATGACATTACCATTGAATACCTACACACAATGGTATTGGAAAATTGATTTACACAATCTAATGCATTTTTTATCATTAAGATTTGATACTCATGCTCAGTACGAAATAAGAGTATATGCAGACAGAATTCTTGACATCTTAAAGAGATGGGTTCCGTTGACTTATGATGCTTTTATAAATTATAGAATGGAAGGTTTTTCATTATCTTCCGAAGGAGTTAACTTCTTAAAAAGTATTATTAAAAACGAAAAGTTTGATAAAAAGAAAATATCTCAGAGAGAGATTGATGAAATAAAAAAAAAATTTAATCTAGAACTATAAGCTAATCCTCTATTATTTCTATTGTAGGTTGCTTATTTTTGGATTCTGTGACAACTTTTTGAAGCTTCATAGCTATAGATTCGAATTTTTTACAAATATCCGAAGAACCCCCAAAAGCAACTGGTTTACCTGCATCAGACGAAACAGAAATTTCCTCCAAAATTGGAATATCTCCCAGAAAGTTAATACCTTGTTTTGAAGCCTCATTTTTTGCACCTTCTTTTCCAAAAAGAAAAATTTTTTCTTTTATCTTATTGCTCTGGAAGTAGCTCATATTTTCAATTATTCCCAAAATCTTTACATTCACCTTTTTAAACATATTAATAGCTCTTCTGACGTCAATTAATGCAACTTCCTGAGGAGTTGAAATAATCACTGCTCCAGCTAGAGGAAGGTTCTGACTAAGCGATAATTGAATATCACCGGTACCTGGTGGCAAATCAATGACTAAAAAATCTAAATCTCCCCACTTTATATCTCTTAAAAGTTGGTTAAGTGCTCCTACCACCATTGGGGCTCTCCATACAACTGGTTTATCTACAGGTATCATATTTCCGATTGACATAAACTTGATTCCAAATTTTTGAAATGGAAGTATTTCTTTTTTTTCAGAGACCGATGGCTTCTTTTCAATTCCAAGTAACTTTGGTATTGAGGGTCCATATATGTCTGCATCTAAAAGACCAACTTTAAGATTTTTTTTGGATAAGGAAATAGAGAGGTTAACAGACACTGTTGATTTCCCTACACCTCCTTTGCCAGAACTTACTAA
This sequence comes from Rickettsiales bacterium, assembly GCA_028407765.1. Classification (GTDB taxonomy): domain Bacteria; phylum Pseudomonadota; class Alphaproteobacteria; order Methylaequorales; family Methylaequoraceae; genus TMED211. The sequence continues at coordinate 4,446 of JAOOJU010000047.1, read as the reverse complement.
TAATATATTCTTAATATTTTTCATATTACATTTTATTTATTTTACAATAATGATAATTATTCCTTTGCATGATTAAAACAAGTCTTATATATAATTTATATAATTAAAAGGATAGAAGGAAAACAATTATGTCGTGGTCACCAAAAGATGGAGGAGATGAAAGCCCTTGGGGCGGGAATGAAAGAAAAAAAAATTCCGAAAAAAAAAATAATTCATATAATCAACAAAACGATTATGATGACATAATTCAAAAGTTTCAGGATAAATTAAAATCTTTTTTTTCAAATAAAAGTCCAGCAAATTTTTCAGTTTTATTTCTAATAGTCCTGGTAATATGGGTTTTGACAGGTTTTTACAGAGTAGGTACTGATGAGCAGGGCGTGGTAACTCGTTTTGGAAAATACGTTAGAACTTCTGAGCCTGGCCTTCATTATCACTTGCCATCACCAATAGAAAGAGCTTTTAAACCTAAAGTAACCAAAGTCAATCGATTGGAAGTAGGTTTTAGAACCTCACAATCCCAGTTTAATCAAAATAATCAAGTCAGAAATGTCCCAGAAGAAGCTTTGATGTTGACTGGAGATGAAAATATTGTTGATTTAAACTTCACAATTTTTTGGATTATTAATAGCGCCAAAGATTATTTATTCAATGTAAGAAATCCTGAAATAACAATCAAAAGTATAGGTGAGAGTGTAATGCGTGAAAAGATAGGACAAACTCCAATTGATCCTATACTATCCGAGGGAAAATCAATAGTAGAAGAAGATGCAAAAGTTAAATTGCAAGAGGTATTAGACTTATATAAATCAGGAATATTAATCACTCAGGTTCAATTACAAAAAGCTGATCCACCAGAACTTGTCATAGAGTCTTACAGAGATGTTCAAAGAGCAAAAACAGACGAACAGAGGCTTAGAAATGAAGCAGAGGCTTATAGAAATGACATAATACCAAGAGCCAGAGGTGAAGCTGAGCAGATGATTCAAAAAGCTGAGGGTTATAAACAAGAAGTTGTAGCCAAATCGAAAGGTGAAGCAGAAAGATTTATTTCAGTTTACAATTCTTACAAAGAGTCAAAGTCTGTTACCAAGGAAAGACTATATTTAGAGACCTTAGAGAAGACGTTGGGAAAAATAGACAAAATTATTGTTGATCAAGAAAGTACTGGAAGTATTGTCCCTTACTTGCCTTTGCCAGAAATAAAAAAAAGAGTTAATATCAATAAAGAAAGTGTTAATGATGAGTAAATCGATAATTTTTAGTTTCGTTGGAATAATTACTTTTCTTGCTCTTTTAGGTTTTCTTTTCACAATGAATGAAAGAGAGCAGGGACTTGTCCTTCAATTTGGAGAACCAAAAAGGGTTATCCAAACTTCGGGTCTACATTACAAAATTCCCTTAATACAAAATGTCGTGAGATATGATAAAAGAATACTTGAGTACAACCTGCCAGTAGAAGAAGTTATAGCGGTAGATAAAAAAAGAATGCTTGTTGATTCTTTCGCAAGATTTAAGATAATCGATCCATTAGAGTTTTATAAAACAGTGGGAAGTGAAACTAATGTGAGAAATAGACTAAATTCTAACGTGATTTCTTCTTTGAGAAGAGTTGTTGGTAGAGTCACCTTGGATGAGTTATTATCTGATGAAAGAAGTAACATTATGGAAAGAATCAAAGTTGAAGTTAATGAGGAAGCAAAAAGATTTGGAATTGAAGTTGTTGATGTGAGAATAAGAAGAGCTGATCTTCCTGAGGCAAATAGCCAAGCAATTTTTGAAAGAATGATTAGTGAAAGGGTGAGAGAAGCTAAAGAGTTTCGTGCAAAAGGTGCTGAGGAAGCCCAAAGAATTAGAGCTGAAGCTGATAAAGAAAAAACAGTCATACTTGCCGAAGCAACTAGAAAAAGTGAAATTTTAAGAGGTGAAGGTGAAGCTGAATCTATATCGATTTATTCAAACGCTTTTGAGAAAGATGCAGAGTTTTATTCTTTTTATAGAACAATGCAAGCTTATACAAACGTTTTAGGAGAAGAAGGAACAACAATGATACTATCCCCGGATAGTCAATTTTTAAAATATCTGAATAGTTCATTAGGTATAAAGTAAATTAATATTGGGGAACAAATGAAGAAAAACGTAATTATTTTATTATCATTAATAAGTTTTCTAATATTTGATTATTCCGAAATAAAATCACACCCTCTATCAGATGACTTTGCAAATTTAGTCAGTGAATTATCACCTGCAGTGGTTAATGTCTTCACCACCCAAGTTGATAATAAACAACAATCTCGACAGTCACCAAGTCCTTTCGATGATATTCCACCTCAATTTAGAGATTTCTTTAAAAATATGCCCCCTGGTTTTCCATTCGGAGATCCCCAGGATAATGCTCCAAGAAATAAAGAAGCACCTCAAGCGCTTGGGTCTGGTTTTGTGATAGACCCAACAGGATTTATCGTAACAAATCATCATGTAATTTCACAAGCAACAGAAATCAAAGTCAAGTTTCAAAATGAAAAAGAACTTAAAGCCAAACTTATTGGTAAGGATCAGTTAACTGATCTTGCTCTTTTAAAAGTCGAAAGTAAAAACCCCCTTCCATTCGTTAAATTTGCTGATTCTGACAAAGCAAGAGTTGGTCACTCAGTTATAGCAATAGGTAATCCTTTTGGACTTGGGGGGACGGTAACAAGTGGTATTATATCAGCTTTTAATAGAGACATTAACTCTGGTCCATATGATAGCTTTATACAAACAGATGCGTCGATAAATAAGGGAAACTCTGGTGGTCCTCTTTTTAATTTAAAAGGAGAGGTAGTTGGTATTAATTCTGCCATTTTTTCACCAACAGGAGGAAGTGTCGGAATTGGTTTTTCTATTCCAGCAAATTTAGCTAAGCCCATAATAGCTCAACTTAAAAAGTATGGTAAAACTCAAAGAGGTTGGCTAGGTGTAAGAATTCAAGAAATAACACCAGATATCGCGAAGAGTTTAGGACTAAAGAATGAAGAAGGAGTTTTAATTTCTATGGTAAATCCAGGAGAGCCTGCTGATAAAGCTGGAGTTAAAGCGGGTGATGTAATCCTAAAGTTTAATGATAAAGAAATAAAAAACGTTAAAGCACTTCAAAGAACTGTTGCGGAGTCAGCAGTAGAAAGTTCAGCTAAAATAAGTGTTTGGAGAAATAGAAAAATAAAGAATATAACTGTAAAACTTGGAGAATTAGAAAAATTTACGAAATTAGACAATGATACTTCTAAAGATAGTGATAAACTATCCGAAGCAGAAATAGAAATAGAAAAAGTTGGGTTAAGGTTTAAAGACCTTACTTTAGATGTGAGAACCCAGTACAAAATTCCAGAAACAATCAAGGGAATTGTTATAACTGCAGTTAAAAATAACTCGCCTGCAAGTGATGTTGGTATAAGAGTCGGTAATGTTATTTCTCAGATTGCACAAGTAAATATTGAGTCCGCGGAACAAGCCAAAAAAATTATAAATAAATCGATAAACCAAAATATGGAGTCTATTTTAATCCAAATATTTCAAGACGGATTTCCCAAATTTGCACCTTTAAAATTAAAGTAATTTTTGATTGAAAGTGCTTTAATAATAGCTGGCCCTACTGCTTCAGGTAAGACAGACTTAGCTTTTGATATTGCAAGACTAATACCATCTGTATTAATTAATGCTGACAGCATGCAAGTTTATAGAAATTTGTCAATTCTCACAAATATGCCAACCGATAATGAATTAAATTCTTTTTCATGTAAATTATTTGGAGCCCTTAAAGCACCTAATTCTTCTGATATTGGATGGTGGTTGAGGAAAGCTAAAGATGAAATTTCGAAAGCGCAGGCAAAAAATATTTTACCTATCATTGTAGGAGGAACAGGTATGTATTTAAATGGATTAGAGAAAGATATTTCTTACATACCTAAAATTAAAGAAAAAGTTAGACAAAAAATAAAACAAATCCATGCTTTAAAAGGAAACTCTTTCTTGTTTGAAAAACTTAAGAATTTCGACCTAACTCTAGCTAAAAAAATTAATCCAAATGATACACAAAGAATTTTGAGAGCAATAGAGGTTAAGATTTCAACGGGTAAAAATCTTTCATATTGGCATGACAAACAAATAGAAAAAGAAACTAAAACAAATGTTGAATACATGTATGTTGTATTGGATAAAGATAGAAAAAGTCTTTACGAATCAATTGACAATAGGTTTGTAATGATGATTAAAAAGGGTGTTATAGAAGAGGTGAGAAATTTTTTAGATGAACAAATTCCTCTTTCGCACCCAATAAATAAAACAATTGGATTAAAACATTTGAAGGATTATATAAATGGATCAATGAAAATTGATAAAGCAATAAATTTAAGTCAAAAGGATTCAAGAAATTATGCTAAAAGACAAATTACTTGGTTTAAAAATCAA
>JAOOJU010000046.1 GCA_028407765.1 Rickettsiales bacterium | reverse complement strand
TCGTAATTGATGTTTTCTTCCAGTAATTGGTTTTAAGGCAATGACTGAGAAACCAAGGTTATAATGAAGTACTTTATAGTAAGTCTTCGAATCAAATAGTTTATTTTTTTCTTCTAAGAAAAAATTTAGAGTTCCAGAATTTGATTTTAATTTTCCATAGACAATTGCTATATAAATTTTAGAAATTTTTCTATTCCTAAAAAGTTCAGTAGCAAATTTAGCTACTTCTAGAGTTCTTGCAATTAATAGAATACCAGAAGTATCTTTATCAATTCTGTGAACTAATTTTGGTCTTTCATCGTAATCAAATTTAAGTGCATCTAATAATACGTCAATATTTAGTCTGACATTTGTTCCTCCTTGAACTGAAAGACCAGACGGTTTATCTAAAATTATAAACTCATTATTTTTATAAATAACTAAACTTAATGCTCTTTTTTTTTGAGTATCAGATAAATTAACTTTCTGTTCTATTATTTTTTTATTTTTTAGGATTTTAGGTATTTTTATTTGATCATTTTCTTTTAAAATATAATCATGTTTAACTCTCGAACCATTAATTCTGATTATACCTTTTCGTATTAACTTAAATACTAAAGTATAAGAAACATCTGGAAATAACTTTTTAAACCAATAACTTACTTTTGTGTCATTGAAACCTTTTTTTACAGTTTCATTAAAACAATCATTAGCTGACATAAGTTATTTATTTACTTCTTACTTTCTTTTTTTTTATCTTTTGCAATCTTTTTATCTGATTGATCTTCTTTGGGCTTTGATTCAATTTTTTTATTATCTATATTATTTTCAATTTTCTTACCTTCTGAAGCATTTTGAGAATCTTTTCCTTCTAATTTCAATCTTTCTTTATCTACCAAACCTTTAGCATTTATATCTCTTTCCACAAATTCAATTATAGCCATTGGTGCAGAATCACCATATCTAAAACCTGCCTTTAAAACTCTTGTATAACCACCGTTTCTTTTAATATATCGTTTTGATAATATATTAAAAACTTTATTTACACTTTCGTTACTTCGTAAGATTGAAAAAACTTTTCTTTTAGAGTGAAGATTATCATTTTTACCTATTGTGATTATTTTTTCAACAATTGACTTTAAGTCTTTTGCCTTAGGTAAAGTAGTTTTGATTTGCTCATTAATAATTAATGAATTTGAAAGATTTTTAAATAACGCCTTTCTATGACTTGAAGTTCTATTTAATTTTCTTCCTGCTATCGAATGTCTCATAATCTAAACAACTTTTAATATGGTTCTTCTAATTTTCTTCTAATTTCCTCGATATTCTCTGGAGGCCAACCCTCGATTTTCATTCCGAGTTCTAAATTCATAGTAGTTAATACTTCTTTTATTTCATTAAGTGATTTTCTACCAAAATTAGGAGTCCTCAACATCTCCGATTCAGACTTTTGAACTAAGTCTCCAATGTATACTATTTCGTCATTTTTTAAACAATTCGCAGATCTTACAGATAATTCTAATTCTTCTACTTTACGTAATAGATTTATATTTAAACTAGATTCTTCTGGCACCACAACCTCAACTTCATCTACAGGTTCTTCAAAATTAATAAAAAGTTTTAGTTGTTCATCCATAATCCTAGCGGCATAAGCAACAGAGTCTTCAGGAATAACAGACCCATTTGTTTCAATGCTCATTATTAATTTGTCATAATCAGTTACCTGTCCAACTCTAGAGTTTTCAACCTTAAATGAAACTCTTTTTACTGGAGAAAAAAAAGAGTCAATAGGAATTTCTCCTAAGACAGATTCTTCTTTTGCATTCATACTAGCAGGAACAAACCCCTTACCTGCCTCAACATTCATAACAATATTTATATTGGCTTTTGAGTCTAAGGTACAAATGTGTAAATCTTTATTCAGTACTTCTACGTGTGCTCCACAATCTATATCACCTGCTTTAATCTCTTTTGGTCCAGTAACCTTTAAATTTATTCTAGTGCTTTCAACATCGTTTAATTTAAGAGCCAACTGTTTTATATTTAATATTATTTCTGTAACATCTTCTATTACTCCAGGAATAGAAGAGAATTCATGTGTCACTCCCTCTATCTTTATTGAAGTAACCGCTGCACCTCTAATGGAGGATAATAAAACTCTTCTTAATAAAGTACCTAGTGTCTGACCATAACCACTTTCTAATGGCTCTGCGACTAACTCCGCTTTTGTGTCTTGGTTTTTACCCTTGGTAAAACTAATTCTATTAGGCTTTATTAATTCTTTCCAGTTTTTATTGATCACTTATAATCATCCTTTGTTAATTATTAAACTCTTCTTCTTTTTGGAGGTCTACATCCATTATGAGGTATGGGAGTTACATCCTTTATAATCGTTATATTTAGTCCTGCTGACCCTAGTGCTCTTATTGCAGATTCTCTACCTGATCCTGGGCCTTTAATTATTACCTCTAAGTACTTCATACCATGTTCTATAGCTTTTTTCGCAGCCTCCTCAGCAGCTAATTGAGCGGCAAATGGTGTCGATTTTCTTGAACCTTTAAAACCTTTGTTTCCTGAAGAAGACCAAGATATTGTATTACCCGAGGTATCCGTAATTGTAATTATTGTATTATTAAATGTTGAGTTAATGTAAGCAACACCTGTAGGTACATTTTTTTTTACTTTTTTTTTTGTTTTTAAATTTTTTTTTTCCATAACTAGTTAGCTTTTTTCTTTCCTGCAATTGCAACGGCTTTCCCTTTTCTAGTTCTCGCATTAGTGTGAGTTCTTTGCCCTCTAACTGGCAATTTATTTCTGTGTCTCAAACCTCTATAACAGCCAAGGTCAGTCAATCTTTTTATATTATTTGCAACTTCTCTCCTTAGATCACCTTCAACAGTATAATTTGAATCTATATATTCTCTTATTTTAATAATCTCAGACTCGACCAGTTCGTTAACGCGCTTTGCACCGTCAACATTAGTGATTTTACATATATTTTTTGAGAAATTTTTTCCTATACCATAAATATAAGTCAAAGCTACTTCTAACTTTTTGTTTGATGGGATATTTACGCCTGCGATTCTAGCCAATTAAAACTCCAGTTTTTACAGATAAATAAAGGTGGATTATATTTTTTTTTAACATCAAGTCAATATTGTTATATTTTATTTTAATATATTACTTATTTGTTCACTAACTTCTTTTATACCTAACATTCCATTAATTTTTATTAATTTTTCTTTTTCATCATAATAATCAATTATTGGAATAGTCATGCTTGTATAAACAGTAACTCTTTTAATCAAAGTTTCTATATTATCATCACTTCTCTTCTCACTATCTGTTGATTCTGATAACCTTTTTTTTATTCTATTTTCGAGTATTTCTGTTTTTACATCAAGAAGGATAACATAATCAATAACCATTGACTCTTTTGTCAAGGCTAGCTCTAACGCCTCAGCTTGAATTAAATTCCTGGGAAAACCATCAAAAATAATACTTTTTTTTGAATTTTCTTTTATAGATTTTAATATCATGTCTATTACCATTCTATCAGGGACAAGTTCACCTTTTTCCATTAAAATTTTAATATTTTTACCTTCTTCAGAGCCAGAAGAAACTGTCTCTCTAAGTAAATCGCCAGTGGATATCTGATGAAATCCACTTTGCTCAACTAATAACTTTGATTGTGTTCCCTTACCAGAACCTGGGGGACCTAGTAGGATTATATTCGTCATCTCTTCTTATTTCTTAAATTAGATTTCTTTATCAAACCCTCGTATTGATGCGCTAATAAATATGATTGCACTTGTGTAACAGTATCCATTGTCACACTTACAACTATAAGAAGACTAGTTCCACCAAAATAAAAAGGAACTTTATACTTTGAAATTAATAGTTCCGGTAATAAACATATAGCGGATAGATATAAAGCACCAACCACTGTTAATCTAGTTAGAACATAATCAAGGTAATTTGCAGTATTCTCGCCTGGTCTAATTCCAGGAATAAAGCCTCCATATTTTTTCAGATTATCTGCAGTTTCCTTGGGATTAAAAACTATAGCCGTGTAAAAAAATGCAAAAAAAGCAATCATTGAAATATATAATGACAAATAAACTGGGTGCCCTCTGCTTAAAATTACGCTTAAAAAATTTAACCATTCAGGACCTGATCCAGAATTAAAACTCACAAAAGTAACCGGTAATAGTAACAATGAACTTGCAAAAATTGGCGGTATCACGCCAGCTGTATTAATTTTCAATGGTAAATGACTAGATTCAGCAGATTTACCCCCAGAACCAATTTGTCTTTTTGGGTATTGAATAAGCACTCTTCTTTGGGCTCTTTCAATGAAAACCATAAAAGTAATAGTGGCTACAGACATAATAATTAAGAATACAATAAACAGAGCTGATAAAGCTCCTGTTCGACCAAGCTCAAAAGTGGTGCTCAAAGCCATTGGTAGTTGAGAAACAATTCCAGTAAATATTATAAGTGATATACCATTACCAATACCACGTTGTGTTATTTGTTCACCTAACCACATCAAAAACAAAGTTCCACTCACTAGTGTTATAACCGTCACAACTCTAAAAAATAAACCTGGATCCATAACTGCCTGCATACCTTGAGATGACATATTCTCTATACCCACGGCTACTCCATAACCTTGAACAGTTGCAAGGAGAACAGTCCCGTATCTCGCATATTGATTTATTTTTTTCCTTCCCGTTTCACCCTCTTTTTTTAATTGTTCAAGTTGTGGCGATATTACAGTTAAAAGTTGCATGATAATACTTGCAGAGATGTAAGGCATAATATTTAGGGCAAATATCGTCATTCTACCTAATGCGCCACCTGCAAACATATCAAACATTCCAAGTATTCCTCCCACATTTTGTTTAAATATTTCATTTAATGCAACAGGATCTATTCCAGGTATAGGTATATAAGTACCGAGTCTATATACTACTAAAACCATTAATGTAAAAAATATTCTTTGTTTAAGGTCCTTAGCTTTACCTAAAGAACTAAAATTAATATTTGATGCTAGTTGTTCAGCTGCAGATACCATATTACTCCTTTGATTTTACTTTAGTATCTTTTTTTGAGTTCTTTAATTTTTCTTTTGATTTTGAACTCAACTTCTTGTCTATTTTTTTTACTTTTATCTGATCATTAACTTTTTTAGTTTTATTATCGATCTGATTTTCAGTCTTGTTATCTGGTTTTTTTATTAATTTTTTATCATCTTTGTTTTTAGAACTATCCGATTTGATATTTCTTGATTTTTTATCAATATCAACTAGTTCTATTTGACCGCCAGCTCTTTTAAATTCTTTAATAGCGTTTTTAGAAGCTTTATGAGCTTGAATTTTTACCGCCTCTTTTAATTTTTCATTAAATAGAATTTTTAAACCAGAATACTTCAATTTCAGAGTAATATTCAAATTTGCTAAATCTGAAATCAAAACTTTTTTAGTCTTAGATATTTTCTTGCCATCAAGTAGAAAATTAATTTTCTTAGTATCTAAAATTAAAAATTCTTTCTTAAAACGACTCTTAAATCCATGTTTAGGCATTCTCATATGCAATGGCATTTGACCTCCCTCAAAACCATTAATACTAACACCAGTTCTAGACTTTTGTCCTTTTACACCTCTGCCAGCTGTTTTTCCTTTTCCTGAGCCAATTCCTCTTCCAACTCTTTTTGCTACTTTAGGTTTATATTTTTCCAGTTTTATATCATTAAGTTTCATTTTCTCGTCCTAAATAAATTCAATTTTCAGTAAATGTTTAACTTTTTCCACAGCACCTCTCACCGATGGAGTATCATCAAACTCTTTGACTCTACTTATTTTATTTAATCCTAATCCGATTAAAGTTTTTCTTTGTGAAGACTCTCTTCCTATCGGACTTTTAATTTGAGTAACTTTAATTTTAGGCATCACTGTTCTCCTGGTTTAATGCTCCTTTTCTTCTTTTAGTTATTTCATTAACCTTTAAACCACGTCTTATAGAAATTAACTTAGGGGATGAAGCAGAACTCAAAGCATCAAATGTAGCTCTAATCATATTATGTGGATTTGAGCTACCTATTGATTTTGCAACTATATCTTTAACTCCCAGTGCCTCAAAAACCGATCTCATCGGTCCACCTGCAATAACTCCGGTTCCAGAAGGAGCACTTCGTAGCTTTACCTTACCTGCATCATACCTTCCTGTTATATCATGATGGAGAGTTCTTGCTTGTCTTAAAGGAACTCGTATCATTCTAGCTTTAGCTTCATCTGTTGCTTTCTTTATGGCCTCAGGAACCTCTTTTGCCTTACCCTTGCCATGACCAACCATTCCATTGCCGTCACCAACTACCACTAAGGCTGCAAAACTAAACCTTCTTCCACCTTTAACAACTTTTGCCACTCTATTTATACTTACTAATTTTTCTATAAATTCATTTTCTTCACTGTAATTTTTATTACCGGTATTATTTTTCGATTGTTTA
>JAOOJU010000045.1 GCA_028407765.1 Rickettsiales bacterium | reverse complement strand
ATATATTTTTTTTTCAAACTTATATTATTCTCCCTTCCAGCAATAATTCCAATATTACTTCCAATTATATTATGTTTATCAGTTTTATTTTCATATTCGAGAATGAGAAATGACAGTGAACTGATTATTCTTGAAGGCTCTGGTGTTTCAAAATATTACCTAACAAAACCTATTATATTTTATGGATTTTTCTTATCGTTTATAAGTATATTTTTTACAATTTATTTATCCCCAAGTAGTAATCAAAGTTTTAAAAAGTTACTCTTTTCAATTAAAAATGATTACTCTTCTTCTCTTCTTGAAGAAGGAACTTTTAATACAATTGGAAAAGATTATACAATATTTCTAAAAAAAAGAACTTCTGACGGAAAACTCGACAGTATTTTTATTCATGATACCAGAAAGCCAGAAAAACCAACAACTCTTATTGCTGAAAAAGGTTCATTAATTAGAAATGACAATGGCAATTCAATACTCTTGGAAAAAGGTTCACAACATTTTTTTTCAAATGTAGATAAAAAACTCTCGGTTTTATATTTTGATAAATATTTACTTAATATTAGTAGCAAAGATGAAAATGATTTTAATAAAAAATGGAAAACTCCCGCTGAGAGAACCATAGAGGAATTAAAATATCCTGATCTTGAGAATGGTGATGATAGAAATAATCTTCAAGCATTTAAGGCTGAACTAATTCAAAGATTTTCTTTACCAGTTAATGTGTTAAGTTTTGGTTTCTTGATAGTTAGTTTTATATTATCTCAAAAGTTTTATCGAGTTGAAAATTTCAGTTTCACTTTAAAAGTAATTGGTATGATAATTTTTCAACAAAGTACCTACATTATTTGCTCCAATATTGCCATAAAAAATAATGGGTTTGAACTAATAAATTTTCTACCAAGCTTTCTGGCTTTGACTATTGGTTTTAAAATTTTAAGAAAAAACGCTGAGTATATCTCATGATAAAGCCATTTTTGATTTTAAATTATCTAATTAAACAAAACCTTTACGCAATTTTTATTATTTCTTTTTTTTGTTGCTTTCTCTTTCTTACTATTGATCTAATTGAACTTTTAAGAAGAAGTTCTACTAAAGAAATACCATTTGACATTATCCTTAAAATCTCATTACTTCACCTGCCATCTCTCTTTCCAATTATCTTACCAACTATTTTTCTTCTCAGTTCTATGCAAACATTTATGAAACTTAATAAATACAGTGAATTAAGTGTTATGAGGGCTTCAGGTATGTCTATATGGATTTTCCTGTTACCCGCTGTTTTCAACTGTTTATTAATTTCTATTCTTTATGTTACTTTTTTTAATCCTCTTTTTAGTCAAATGAATGTGAAATTTAAATCATATGAAAGTCAATATTTTAAGGGTAATACTGGTTTACATATTATTTCACCAACTGGTTTATGGTTAAGAGAAATTGAAGATGATAGAGAATACGTGATCAATGCCTCACATTATTCAACTTTAGATAGCACACTTCAAAATGTCATAATTTTTGAATTTGGTGAAGCAGAAAAATTCTTGAGGAGAATTGATGCCTCTGAGGTAAAAATGTCAGATGATTATTGGGATTTATCAAATGTTTCAGTGATAAAAATAAATCAGGCACCTGAATCATATGAAAAAATGAGAATGAAATTTAATCTGAGTATAAAGAAAATTGAGCAAAACTTTCGCGCTGCAGATACTATAAGTTTCTGGAAACTTCCAGGATATATTGAAAATTTAGAGAATTCTGGATTCACAGCAAGAAAACATAAAGTTTATTATCATTACTTAATTTCATTTCCTTTTATCTTAAGCGCAATGGTGTTATTGGGTTGTTCTCTCTCAATAAGAGAGGCTAGAACTAAAAATCAATTTATAAATATTTTTTTGGGGATCATAATAGGAATTATTTTTCACTTCACAACAGATATATTAAGAACTGTTGGTATGAGTGGAACACTACCAATTTTTTTTGCTGCATATGGAGTCCCTTTAATTTCAATTCTTTTTTTACTTGGCATACTTATTCACTTAGAAGATGGTTAAATTTATAATTTTCATATTATTTTTTTTTTATACGAAAGAAAGTTCCTCAAAAGAAAGGGATGAAATTGAAATTAGTGCAGACCAATTTACGTATGATAAAGAAAATAAAAGAATGTTTGCCACAGGAAACGTTGAGTTAATGGACGAAAATTTTAAAGTTTTTGCAGATAAAGTTTTTTTTAATTCTGAAAAAAAAATCTTTTCAGCTAAAGAGAATGTAAAAGTATTTTATTCAGACGGTTCTATTCTAAGGACAGATGGTTTTGTAGCTGATAATAGTTTAGAAAATGCAAGTTTTTCAAAAAGTTATTTGTACATACCAAATGAATTAGAAGATATCATGCTCGATAATGTAAAAAGATATTCACGAATAGCCTCAAATAAAATTGAAAGAAGAACAAAATTATGGGAAGTATTCAGAAATGCTGTATTTACTGCATGTGATATTTGTTACGATAATAAAAAAAAAATATACAAGGAACCTTTAATTCAATTGAAATCAAAAAAAGTTGTTCATGATAAAAAAAATCTTACGATGAATTATTATGATTCTTTCTTGGAGGTTTCAGGAAAATCAATATTTTATCTACCTTATTTTTCTCATGCTTCTCCTCAAGTAAAAAGAAAATCTGGTTTTCTTGCACCTAGATATAAGGTAAATCAATACTTAGGAAATTCTATTGATGTTCCATATTATGTAACATTTGATGAGTTTCATGATTTGACTTTTATACCTAAAATTAATACAAAACAAGCTCCTGTTGCATATATTGAGCATAGAAAAAACTTTAAAAATGGTGAAATCTTTTCAGAACTTAGCGGAACAATTGCTGATCAAAATGTATTTCTTAAAAAAAAAAACAAAAGTAGAGGTCATATAAGATCAAATGGGCGTTTTGATTTAAATAAAAATTGGAAACTGAGTTTTGGGCTTAATAGAACTTCAGATAAGAATTATCTTAATACTTATGGTTACAGATATGAAAATACTTTAGATAATAATATCGTTTTACAAGGTTTCAGGAATAGAAACTTTTACAGTGTTGAAGGCCATATTTACCAGGAGCTCAGAACAGATTTTGATCAAAAAAAAGCCCCTAAAATTAGTCCCAGAATTTTATCATTTTTTAACTCTTCAAATAGTATAAAAAGCCTTAATTATAGTACAAACTTAGAACTCCTGGGTCTTTCAAGAACTGAGGGCACTGATATGAGTAAATTGTTTCTCATACAAAATATTGAATATCCTTTTATAACTGATGGAGGTTCTCTTATGAAAATTGGAACACATCTTAATGCAGGTGTATATAGAATTGAAAATTATGACGACCCATTATCTGGTACACAAAAAAGTAAATACTATAAAGGTAAATTCTATCCTCAAATGACATTTGAACTTTCTAAACCTTTATTTAAAAAAAATAAAATTTCAAAACATATTCTTGAACCTAAGTTATTATTAGTTGCAGGTGCAAATGATGGAAATGACTTGCACATTCCAAATGAAGATAGCAGAAGCTATGATCTTGATTTTAGTGACTTATTTAATAGAAATAGACTTTCAGGTAATGATAGATTAGACAATGGTTCAAGAGTTGATTATGGTTTTACTTACCTCAATGAAAATATAAAGGCTTCATCAATAACTAATATTTCAATTGGTCATAGTTACAGGCTCAGAAAAGATGTTTATCAACCCACAAATAGTGGTTCAAATAACCATCACTCAAATATTGTTAGTTTTATTAAAATGAAACCAACAGAGGGTTTTAGTTTAAAATCAGAATTTTCAATAAATAGCAGTGACTTTTCTTTTGCCCAATCAATAAGTAATATTTCAATAGATAATGAAAAAAATAATATTTACGTAAGTCACTTATATTCTAAACCTACTTCAGGTATCGAGGCAACCATACAAGACAAGCGAAACCAGCTGTCATTGAATTATACATATAAATTTGATAATTATTGGCAATCAATTAATTCATCAACTTTTGATTTAGTTGATGATTTAAAATTTTTAAACTGGAGTTCTAAATTAAAATATGAAGATGAATGTTTTGGTTTTTCTTTTTCTTGGAATAGACAATATACATATAATACTGAAAATCCAACTTCTAATACCTTTATGTTCTTATTTAGTATAAAACAGATAATGGAGAACAATATTTAATGATAAGACTATTTAAAATAGGACTAGTAGTAATTTTTTTAATTATAACTACTAAATTTAATTATAAATCAGTATCCTCTCAAGAAAACTTTGAGAGTATTCTTGGGACTATTAATACTGAACCAATAACTTCTTATGATCTTAGTCAAAGAATTAAAATATTATTAAAATCTCTGGGTTTAGAGGATAATGTTGAAAATAGAGATGCTATTAGGCGAAGAACAATTGATTTATTAATAGAAGAAAAAATAAAAATGCTCGAATCTAAAAAAGAGCAAATAAAAGTTACTGAATTAGAAGTTGAGAGTTTCTTGAGTAAAGTTTTTTCGTTTCCTGGATCAGAAATTGATAATTTTAAGAAATTTCTTGAAGATGATGATATTGATTATGATATCATTTATGAACAAATGAAAACTGAAATAACATGGAAAAAAACAATAAATAAAAAATTTGCTGGATTGATCTTTCCAAACCCTGAAAAAGTTCAAGAAATAATAGAGGGATATTATAAGAAAAGGGGTTCAAAACAATATAACTTCTCAGAAATAGTAATTCAAAAAAAAGATAAGAATTGGTCAGAAATAGAAAAAGTAATGAAAAAAGTCTACCAAATATTAGAACAAAACTCTAATTTTCAAAATGTAGCGTCAAAGTTTTCTGAGTCATCTTCAAGTTTAAATGGTGGAAACTTAGGCTGGATCTCAGAAAAACAAATTGATCAAGAAACAAAATTAGAGCTGGAAAAGCTTGAGAGAGGTTCCTTTTCAAATATCTTTAGGTTTGA
Source organism: Rickettsiales bacterium (assembly GCA_028407765.1). Taxonomy (GTDB): domain Bacteria; phylum Pseudomonadota; class Alphaproteobacteria; order Methylaequorales; family Methylaequoraceae; genus TMED211. Next base: position 1,629 of record JAOOJU010000045.1, on the reverse strand, counting down.
GAATGGTTATAAAATTGTAAAACTTAATAATATTGGGAAAATTGGGGAGTCAGATGATAAAACTTTCTCTTTTGTCAATGTTTCTGGCGAAACTCAAATAATAAAAGAACTAAATAGAAATCTTAAAGATTGTGATTCAAATTATGATGAAATTAAAAAGAATGGCACTCAATTTGATCTTATTAGTGAGGTAAAATATAACGACCTTTCAAAGGAGATTGCTGATGAGTTAGAAAATAAAAAAATTGGAGAAACTACAAGTATAATGAATCAAGGCGATAAATCATTTTTTCTATTAATATGTGATATTAAAGGTGGAGAATTAAACGAACTTAATCCTGATATAGTCGAAGAAAAATTGTATAAAGAAAAACTAAACCTTATGGCAAGAACTTTACTAATTAAACTCAAGAAACAAGCCAATATTAACTTAACTATTAATTAATTAATGATCAAAAAATCTAATGATAAACCAATTGTCATTACAATGGGTGATCCATCTGGTATTTCTGGAGAAATTTTATTAAAAACTTGGCTAGAAAAGGAAAAAGAAAATATACCAATTTTTTTTTCAATCGATAGCCCTGAGAGATTAAATAATTTATCACATTTTTTGAACTTAAAAGTTCCTATTAAGGAGATAGATAATCCAATGGAGGCAAAAAACTATTTCTCAAAATACCTTCCAGTGCTTGGCTTAAATAGTAAAATTAAATCTAAACTTGGAAGTCCAGATATTAACAATAATAAATATATAATAGAATCAATAGAAGAATCAGTTGATCTGGCAATAAAAAAAGAGGTAAAAGCAATCGTTACCAATCCTATCAGCAAAAGTATTTTGCTTGAAACTGGCTTTAAATATTTTGGACAAACAGAATTTATCTCAGAAATAATTTCTAAAAAAGAAAAAAAGAAATTTGAGGAAATTATGATTCTTACAACAACTAAACCAGAAGATACGGGAGTTGATCTTAGAGTTGGATTAATAACTACACATCTACCAATATCAAAAGTCTCAAAAGAATTAACAACCTCTAAAATAATATCTAAAACTGAAAGTTTTATAGAATCATTGAAAAATCTGTGGAATATACCAAAACCAAATATTGCAATTTGTGGTCTGAACCCTCACATAGGCGAAGATGGAAAATTAGGGTCTGAGGAAAACCAAATAATACAACCTGCAATAAAAAATTTAAAGGCTAAAAAATATAATGTATCTGGCCCTGTGAGTGCAGATACATGTTTCTCAAAATATAAAAGACATTATTATGATGGTTTTGTTTGCATGTATCATGATCAAGGATTAATACCAGTAAAAACCATTGATTTTTTAAATTCTGTTAATATCACAGGAGGCATTCCAATAATAAGAACATCCCCAGACCATGGACCTGCTTTTGATATTGCAAAGTTAAATCTAGCAAATAACAAAAGTCTCATAGCATCAATTAAATTGGCGGAACATCTTTGTAAAAACTCAACATGAAATTTAAAATAAAAAAAGAATACGGGCAACACTTCCTCAACGACAAAAAAATAATTGATCAAATTATAAGTGTCCAAAAAATAACTAATAATAATATTATTGAAATTGGGCCGGGTTTTGGTTCATTAACAAATGCA
>JAOOJU010000044.1 GCA_028407765.1 Rickettsiales bacterium | reverse complement strand
AATACATGGGGATGGGATGTTTGCCTAAGTGGGAATTAGACCAAATTCCATTAATGCCAAAACAGAGATATAAAATAATGAGAAAATATATGAGTAAAACTGGAACCAATGGTCTTGATATGATGCTAAGAACCTCAACAATTCAGGCAAATTTGGATTTTGAATCTGAGTTAGATATGATTAAAAAATTTAGAGTAAGTTTATCAATTCAACCAGCCATAATTGCTCTTTATGCTAACTCACCATTTATAGAAGGAAAGTTGACAAAATATTTAAGTTATCGCTCATGGATATGGACTCAAACTGATTCCATGAGATGTGGAATACTTCCTTTTGTATTTGAAGAAAGTTTTTCTTTCGAAAGTTATGTAGATTATCTGCTAAATGTTCCAATGTATTTTGTTAAAAGAAATGGACAGTATATTGACTGCTCAGGTGATTCTTTTATTAAGTTTATGGAGGGTAAACTAGAAAAGTTACCGGGAATTTTTCCTACCATGGAGGATTGGAATGACCATTTAACCATAGCTTTTCCAGAAGTAAGATTAAAAAAATATATTGAGGTAAGAGGCGCAGACGGTGGACCTTGGTCAAGTGTTTGTGCATTACCAGCATTCTGGACGGGTATTTTATATGACTCTGATGTGCTTGATGAGACTTGGAATTTGGTTCGAGGATGGAATGATTTAGATCGTCATAATTTTTATGACGATGTGGCAAAAAAAGGTTTACAATCATCGACACCTGATAATTTAGATATAAAATTATTTCTAAAAAAACTTTTACATCTTTCCAGTGAAGGTTTATCCAGAAGATCTATTTTTAATGAAGAAAAAAAGAATGAGTCGATTTTTTTAAATACTTTGTTTACCATTCTTGATTCAGGCGAATCTCCAGCAGAAGTATGGAAAAAATTGTTTTTAAAGAAATGGAATCAAAATATTGATAAGATATATAAATCTAATTCTTTTTAACTTTATTAGGTTATTATAATTCAATATTATTAAGTTATTTATGAAGAAAAATTTTAGTAACATAAAAGAGGTGAGAAATTCAATTGATAAAATTGATGAGGAAATACTGGATCTTATTTCAAAAAGAAAAGAATTAGTTATTGAGGCTGTAAAACAAAAAAAAAGAGATCAGATTGTGGATCAAGTTAGAATTGATAACATAATAAAGAAACTTAAACAAGAAGGTGATAAGAGAGGCTTGCCAAGTAATTTAGTTGAGAAACTCTGGCTGACAATGATTCAGGAATTTATTCACTATGAGGAAGTAATCTTTGATGAGGTTCATAAGAAAAACTAAACTGTACCACCAACTGTTAGGTTATCAACTTTAAGACTCGGTTGTCCAACTCCAACAGGAACAGACTGTCCTTCTTTTCCGCATGTACCAATTCCATTATCTAACTCTAAGTTGTTAGCAACCATTGAAACTTTCTTTAACACATCTGGCCCATTACCAATTAGTGTTGCACCTTTAATTGGTTTTCCAATTCTACCGTCTTTTATTTCATATGCTTCTGAGGCACTAAAAACAAATTTTCCAGATGTTATATCAACCTGACCTCCACTAAATTGTGTTGCATAAATTCCATTTTTAGTAGATTCTATTAATTCATCATGCTCATATTTACCATTCATCATATAGGTGTTGGTCATTCTGGGCATAGGGATACAAGAGTAGCTTTCTCTCCTTCCATTTCCTGTGGCAATGGTGTTCATTAATTTAGCGTTTAATCTATCTTGCATAAAATTTTTGAGTATTCCATTTTCAATAAGCACAGTATTTTGAGATGGTGTGCCTTCATCATCAATAGTTAATGAACCTCTTTTATTAGATAGTGTGCCATCATCAACAATAGTGATCTGTTCAGAAGCAACTTTTTTTCCGACAAGATCTGAAAAAGCTGATGTTTTCTTTCTATTAAAGTCTCCTTCAAGTCCATGTCCTATAGCTTCATGTAAAAGTATTCCAGGCCAACCTGGTCCAAGGATTACTGTTTGTTCCCCTGCAGGTGCTTCAACAGCGTCAAGTCTAACTAAAGCTTGATTATAAGCTTTATCAACGGCATTTTTCCAATTATCTTCCTCGAAAAGAAGATCATACATATGTCGCCCACCAAAACCATAAGATCCATTTTCAATAGATTTATTTTTTTCAATTGAAATGTTTACATTTAATCTCACTAAAGGCCTTGAATCTGAAAAATAAATACCGTTACCTTTATATATTTCAATATTTTGATGATTTGCAGCTAAGGTTATAGAAACTTGTTTAACTCTTAAGTCCTTTGATCTAGCGTATGAGTTTATATTTTCCAATAAATTAATCTTAGATTTGAACTCAACTAACTGAATTGGATTTTCATCAGAGTATAAAATATTATTTGTCTTACTAGGCAGTGTATTTTGATAGTTACAACCATTTTTAAGAGTCTTAACCGCTTTAACTGCTTTTGTCAAAGATGAATCGGTTAATTCAGAACTATGTGAAAAACCTATGGAATCATCTTTGACAACTCTTAAACCAAAACCTTTTTCTTCATCAAAACTTGCATTTTTTACTTTATTATCATCGAAAATTAGATTCTCACTAAGGGTTTTCTCAACAAACAACTCGCCATCATCATAAGAGGATAGAGTTTCGTCAATTAATTTGGTTGATTTTTCAGTAGACCAATTTTTTTCAATTTTTTTCATTAGCATTATTTTATCACCAAAGTTTTTATTTTATATATTATGTATAAAATAATTATTAAAAAAAAGATTGTTACTTTTTTTTTTATTTGTAACAATTGTTTTTTTTATTTACTTAACTATATTAAGTTTATTAACTAAGATTTAAACAACTATGAAAAATATATACGCAATTATTAGTCTAGTATTTCTCCCAACATATCTGTTTGCTGATGGATTAGCTAAAGACTGGCAATTAAGTTTTCAAGAACCAGCTTCACCACTCATGGAGGAGTTAATAAATTTCCATGATATTGTTTTTTGGATCATTACAGCAATTACAATCTTCGTTTTTCTGTTATTAGCATATGTTTGTTTTAAGTTTAGTGCCAAAAAAAATAAAGTTCCAAGTAAAACTACTCACAATTCTGTTCTCGAAGTAGCTTGGACGCTCATACCAGTTTTAATTTTAATTGTAATAGCTATACCTTCATTCAGGTTATTGTATAAACAAAATGATTTTTCAAATATTGATATGACTATAAAGGCAACAGGTTATACTTGGTATTGGGGTTATGAGTACCCTGATCATGATGATCTAGCTTTTGATGCAATAATGTTAACAGATGATGAATTGACTGAGGGTCAACCTAGAATGCTATCTACCGATAACATGTTGGTTTTGCCAGTTAAAAAAAATATTAAAGTTCTAATTACAAGCGATCCCGCAGGAGTGATACACTCTTGGTCAGTTCCTTCATTAGGGGTAAAGATGGACGCAATACCAGGTAGACTTAATGAAACGTATTTTAACATTAATGAGCCGGGGATGTATTATGGAATGTGCTCAGAACTATGTGGTCCTGGACATGGTTTTATGCCAATAACTATCAAGGCTGTTTCTGAAGAAGAATTTGTAGCATGGGTTGATTATGCTAAAGAAGAATTTGCTAATGACCAGGTTGAAATTAAGAATGTTGTACTCAAATAATAATTAAGGGAGATATTTATGTCAGCGAGTCATGCAGAACCAAACTTTGTTCAGAGATACCTTTTTTCAACTAATCATAAAGATATAGGTGTCTTATATCTTATATTTGCAATTATTGCGGGCTTGATAGGAGGAATATTTTCCTTGCTAATAAGAATGGAGCTTCAAGATCCTGGAATGCAGATTTTAGGGGATGACTACCAAAGATATAATGTTTGGATTACTTCTCATGGATTATTGATGATATTTTTTATGATCATGCCCGCAATGGTAGGTGGTTTTGGTAACTATTTTGTTCCACTTTTGATTGGTGCACCAGATATGGCTTTCCCTCGTATGAATAATCTTAGTTTTTGGCTGTTAGTTCCTTCTATAATTTTATTAATAGGTTCAGGTTTCGTAGATGGTGGAGCCGGACCGGGATGGACCATGTATGCACCACTTTCAACATCAGGGCATAGTGGTCCTGCAGTAGATATGGTTATTTTATCAATGCATTTGGCTGGAGCATCGTCAATTTTAGGTGCTATTAATTTTATCACTACAATTTTCAATATGAGAGCACCAGGAATGACAATGCACAAAATGCCTTTATTTGCATGGTCTATTTTAATCACCGCATTTCTTTTGCTCTTGTCATTGCCAGTTTTAGCTGGAGCAATAACTATGATGCTTACAGATAGGAATTTTGGAACTGCTTTTTTTAATCCTGAAATGGGTGGAGATCCGGTTTTGTTTCAACACTTGTTCTGGTTTTTTGGTCATCCAGAGGTTTATATATTAATTCTTCCGGGCTTTGGTATCGTCAGTCATGTGGTTTCTACCTTTTCTAAAAAACCAATTTTTGGATATTTAGGTATGGCTTATGCAATGGCTGCTATCGGCGTTGTTGGTTTTGTTGTATGGGCCCATCATATGTACACTACTGGTTTGGATGTTGATACTAGAGCATACTTCCTTGCAGCAACTATGGTTATTGCAGTACCTACAGGAATCAAAATTTTTAGTTGGATTGCAACTATGTGGGGCGGATCAATTGAATTTAAAACACCTATGTTGTTCTCTATTGCGATGATATTCCTCTTTACTTTAGGCGGAGTTACCGGAGTAGTACTTGCTAATACAGGTATTGATGTCGCACTACATGATACTTACTATGTTGTTGCACATTTTCATTACGTTATGTCTATGGGAGCGCTATTTTCTATATACTCAGGGTTTTATTACTGGTTCAGCAAAATGACTGGAAAAGAATACAATGAATTTTTAGGACAAATTCATTTTTGGCTGACTTTTGTGGGGGTAAATATTACTTTCTTCCCAATGCACTTTTCAGGGCTAGCTGGTATGCCAAGAAGAATTCCTGACTATCCCGATGCATATGCAGGATGGAATTATGTATCAAGTATAGGTGCATATATTTCAGTTGCCGCGGCATTCTTTTTTGTTGTTGTAATCATTGAAGCTTTTGTAAGATCTAGAAAAGCTGAAGCAAATCCCTGGGGAAAAGGTGCTACAACTCTTGAGTGGGGTTTAAGTTCTCCTCCACCTTTTCATTCTTTTGATGAGCTTCCTAAGATAAAGTAAGACAAATGTCTTGGTTTTATGAGTTTTAGTACTTCAAAATTGAATATCTCAAAAAATATGGTCTATGATAGTTCTGTATCAGATTATATTTCATTGTTAAAACCGAGAGTTATGGCTCTCGCGATTTTTACAAGTATATGTGGTTTATATTTAGCGCCTGGAAATCTTCATCCTTTTCTATCCTTTACAGCCATTATATGTATTTCTATTGGTGCAGGAGCATCTGGAGCTATCAATATGTGGTATGACAGGGATATTGATGGAAAAATGGAGAGAACAAAAAAAAGGGCAATACCAATGGGCAAGATTGAACCTGGAAACGTATTAGGTTTCGGTGTTGTATTGGCAGTTATTTCTGTTTTAGTTTTAGGTTTGACAATTAACTATTTTTCCGCTTTTTTACTTGCTAGTTCAATTGCCTTTTATATATTTATTTACACAGTTTGGCTGAAAAGACGCACTCATCATAATATCGTTATTGGCGGGGCTTCTGGAGCATTTCCTCCTATAATTGGGTGGTCATGTGTAACAGGAGATGTGTCCATTCTTCCTGTAATGTTGTTTCTAATAATTTTTGTTTGGACACCTCCACATTTTTGGGCTCTAGCAATGTACAAAGATATAGAATATTCAAAAGTAAATATTCCAATGCTTCCAGTTGTTCATGGAAGAAAAGTAGCCAAGATTCAGTCTTTTATATATAGCCTATTGCTTTTCATAGTTTCTATAACTCCATTTTTCATTGATTTAACAGGAAAATTATATTTGTTTTCTTCTTTAATTTTAAATTTAATTTTTGTTTCCTATTCATACAGATTATTAAAAAGCAATAAGAATGAAAATGATATTTTTGCTTCAAGATTATTCAAATTTTCTATATTGTATTTGTATCTAATATTTATGTTTTTTGTACTTGATAAAATGTTTTTGATATAGACATGAATAATAGACAAAAAAAAAATATAGCTTTAGGACTTGGGTTACTCTCCTTAGTTATAATTTTTTATGTTGTAACTATAATTAAGATGTAATGATGGTTTTTAATAGAATTAAATTGCAGGCATTTTACCTTATAACTTTTGTTTTACTGATGATAGGTTTAAGTTATGCTTCAGTGCCTTTGTATAAAATTTTTTGTCAGGTAACCGGCTATGGAGGAACCCCTCAAGTAAGCGAAGAAAATAATACTAAAATTATTTCAAGAAAAGTTGATGTTAGATTCGATTCATCCACAGAAAAGAATTCCCCTATTTTTTTTGAGCCTGTAAAAAAAATAATTACTACTCAATTAGGAACAAATGAACTTATATTTTTCAAAGCAATTAACCTCAGTGATAATGAAATAACAGGTACAGCTACATTCAATGTAACACCTCTATTAGCTGCACAATACTTTAATAAAATTGAGTGTTTTTGTTTTGAAGAACAAGTTTTTGCACCAGGACAAGAAGTTGAAATGCCAGTATCTTTTTTTATAGACCCTGCTATAATACAAGATAAATCTGTAAGTAATTTAGAGGAAATAACGTTATCGTATACAATGTTTACAACAATTAAGACTAGCAAGAGGTAAAAATGAGTGCAGAACAAAAACATCCTTATCATTTAGTAGACCCAAGTCCATGGCCTTTGGTCACTGCTTTATCATGTTTGCTTTTGGCATGGGGCTTTATCGTTTTTATGCATGAAGAAAAATCTTTGCTTTTTGCTCTTGGTGGATTAGCCGTAATACTATCAAGTATTTTTTGGTGGATAGATGTAGTTAAAGAATCACAAAGCGGTCTTTATCATAATAAAGTAGTTCAGATTGGTTTAAGATACGGAATGCTTTTATTTATAGCTTCTGAAGTAATGTTCTTTGCTGCTTGGTTTTGGGCTTTTTTTGATGTTGCTTTTTATCCAGGGGTAGATAGTCCAGAGTTAACCGGAAGAATGGAAGCGATAGATGGAGTTTTTCCACCTGAAGACATTTCTTTGATTGATCCATTCGGTATTCCATTGCTTAACACTTTAATATTGTTAACTTCAGGTGGTACGATTACATGGGCACATCATGCACTAAGACAGAATGATCAGAAAAATTTTATGATCTTTCTGTTTTTAACAGTTCTCCTAGGAATAATTTTTACAGGTTTCCAAGCTTATGAGTATCAACACGCAGAATTTTCAATTGATGAAGGAATCTATCCTTCAACTTTTTATATGGCAACAGGCTTTCATGGGGCACATGTTTTAATAGGTTCAATTTTTTTGACAGTTTGCTTCTTTAGAGGGTTAAGGGGTAAAATCAAGTCTGAAAAGCATTTGGGGTTTGAATTTGCTGCATGGTATTGGCATTTCGTCGATGTTGTGTGGCTGTTTTTGTTTGCATTCGTTTACTGGTGGGCTTCCGTTTAGCCATTGTAATGAAATTCAAATTCGGTAATACCATATATATCTTCAAGCCAAAGATAATACCAATTATAGCAACGGTTCTAGGTTTATCCATTTTATTGAGCTTGTGTGTATGGCAATTACAAAGACTATCATGGAAAAGAAATCTAATAGAAACTAGAATAGATAGATTTGAAAAAAGTATATATAAACTCGACGACTTTGAAGATAAAAGCAATAGTGAATTTTATAAAGTAAATGTTTTTGGCTCGTTTTTAAATAAAAAAGAAATGTATATGCCAGCATTGAGTAAAAATGGAAATAACGGATTTCACATACTCGTTC
>JAOOJU010000043.1 GCA_028407765.1 Rickettsiales bacterium | reverse complement strand
GGTTTAATTTTGTTATTTTTTTTAAGATTTTCCACAAAATACATAAAGTTTTTTTATCTTTTTTTAAAGAATTTTTCCAAAAAAAAAGTCATTTCTTTTTTATTTACTTTTCTTAAATATTTTCTCTTAGCCGTGCTGTGCGTCATCTTAGGGAAATTGATAGTTATTTTTGTTAAAAGTTATTAACAATTACCAGTAGTGTGAATATCCACATTTTTAAATTTTTATCCACAATTTATTAACATTCGAAATAATACTTACATAACTTTTTAAAGAATTATTTCTTTGATTCACAAGAACTACATAATTGATAATTTATTGTTCTTTTAGGATAAAATTGCATAAGTTCATCAGGAAATATCCAGAATATTTCCCCACACTTTTGACACTCTATCCATATTTTTTTCATAAAGTACCAAAATGCAAGCTAAAAAAAAGTGAAATTATTTTTTTGGATTTTTTTTTAATTTATTGATAACACTTCTAAAAACTGCAGTTGCCGCTTCTTTATTCATATTATCTTTTTTGTTTTCAGCCATTTAAAATCCCCTATTATAATTTAGATAAATATTTAAGCATACTTTAATGTTATAGTAAATATGGTAGATTTATTAGTTAATTATTACAAAAATGGTCTTTAATTTATGAAACAGGTATTTCGTACATTTAAGTTTAAAACTAACGGCAAACAATTAATTAACATAACTAATGATATTAATCATTTTGTTAATGAAAATCTTATTCAAGATGGACTATTAAACCTCTCTGTACTTCACACAAGCGCATCTTTGTTGGTTCAAGAAAATGCTGACGATACAGTCCTATTTGATCTATTGAAGTTTTTTAATAATATAACCAAAAATATAAAATATCTTCATGACACTGAAGGTGAAGATGATATGCCTGCTCATATAAGGTCTGCTTTAACTCAATCTAATTTGTCTTTGAGCGTACATAATAGAAGTATTGTTCTAGGAGTTTGGCAAGGTATTTTTTTATTTGAGCATCGTATACATAGCAAAACAAGGTCAGTATTTGCACATATATTTGGGAGGTAAATAAAATGGTATTATTAACAAGTAAAATTTGCGATTTTGGACAGAAGCCAACAAATTTTCTATTAAAGTCTGTTGATGAACAATTTTATGATTGGAAAAAAGTTAAAGGAAAAAATGGAACATTAGTTATGTTCATTTGTAATCATTGTCCATATGTGAAAGCTGTAATAAAGGAATTAGTTACAACATGTAAATCTCTAGAGAAATTAGGTGTGAATTCAGTTGCAATTATGGCTAACGATACTATCAATTATCCTGAAGATAGTTTTAAAAATATGAAAATTTTTTCAAATTCTAATAAATTTAATTTTCCTTACTTATATGATGAGTTTCAAAAAACTGCTGAAGCTTTTCAAGCAGTATGTACACCAGATTTCTTTGGTTACAATTCTAAAGATGAACTTCAGTATAGAGGTAGACTTTATGAATTAAAGGACTTAAAAATCAAAAATAAATCAAAGAATGAATTATTAAATGCTATGAAAGAAATATCTAACTCTGGACAAGGACCGTTAAATCAGAATCCGAGTATAGGATGTAGTATTAAATGGAAAAATTAGATAATGTTTTTTCTAGTTCCTATAAATGAAACAATGTTTTTATTTATTTCAAAAAATAACTAATAATGTTTTATTTAGTTTTTAAATCCAAGTAATCTAATTAGGATTAGCGAATAATTTTAATGATCTTGAATGATAAAATATCACAAAAAAATTTGCAAATAAGTACCTAAATTTTGGCATAAGACTTGCTGATTTAGTATATGGAGCAAATAATTAGTTACAATCAACAATTCTTTAGTAAAAGTAAAGATCAGTATTATATAATGAGCACACAGAGAAGCTTTAAATACAATAAAGACTTATCTCAGCCAAATCATCGACTTATTAGTGGCCATCACAAATATGGTCATCTATATGAACCGGACATTGGAAATTTTTTGACAAGAATTGTCAAACCTGGTGATGTTTGCGTGGATGTTGGCGCTAATATTGGTATGCACACTTTATTGATGGCCTCTCTTGCAGATGAATTAGGAAAAATAATTAGTTTTGAGCCAAACAGTGAATGTTTTAATGAATTAAAAAAAAATATTAAAATTAATAATTACAGTACTATCGATGCAAGAAAGAAATTGCTCGGAGAAAAATCTAAAGATGAAATATACTATTTCGCATCAAAAGAAGATACAGGTACATCTTATGCAATGACAGAAATTGATGATCAAAAATCAAAATGGAAAAAAATCAAGACTTCAAATTTAGATACTGAACTCAAAGATGAGAAAAATATAAAGGTTTTAAAAATGGATGTAGAGGGTTTTGAGGGGCATATCCTTAGAGGATCAAAAAACTTATTGGAAAAAAATTTAATAAGATATTGGATCATTGAATATGCACCACATTGTCTAGAGAGGAATAATGACTCACTTGATACTTTGAGGGATTTAATGGGAAAAAAAGGCTTAGAGATGTTTATATTAGATCCAAGTGGTGGCCTTCCAAAGTTCATACCTAATAAAGTTTCTCTAAAAATTCAAACAATTCCAAACTTACTATTTACTAATACAAAATATTTGAATGAGGACTGGATAATGGAAGATTTAGAAAATCATGTTAAACCCAGAAATTTATGGCCTTACTAAATGTTAGAATGCAACAATACTGATTCTAAAATTAAAATAGAATGGGGTGGTTTTTCTCTGCTAGAATTTTTAATTTCTGAATCAAATGAAATTACTAAAAGTTTTTGTGATGCATTAGACATAGGAAGTAATCATGGTAATCATACCGGAATTATGAGAGATTTTGGATTAAATGTTGATCAAATTGATAAATATAATCCGAGTGCTGAAATACATGCAGATTTTAATGAGTATAAGTTTAAAAAAAAATATGATGTTATTTTTTGCTCACATGTGGTTGAGCATCAAAGAAACATAGGATTCTTCTTAGATAAAATTTATGATATTTTAAATGAAGATGGTGTCTTAATTATATCTGGACCTGTGCATGAGGCAGAAAGGTTTGTTGAAGGACATATTGCATCAACGATATTTCCTTTATTTTTACAGAGCTTAATTTACGCCGGATTTGATTGTAAAAATGGAAAAACAATGATGTTGGGAGGAGTAGAAAATTCTTTCATTGTAAAAAAAGCTAAAAACTTTGATTTAAGTGAAAGACAAGAAACAGGTTATAAATGGACAAAAAAACATCATGAAAGATCTCCAATGACACTGAGTGCAGGACACTTTGTGAGAAATGGCAAATTAGAATTATTAAATTGTGAAATTTGGAGAGTAGAGGGTGAAGAGGGATTTAGCTTTAGTTTGCCTACTGATTATATTCCAAAAGGAATCGATATAGAATTTTGTACGTGGAATATAATAAAAATTTTTGATGATTACCTCAATGATATTAATTATGAAAATGAAAAATATGTTCGTTTAAAAGTTTAAATATGAGAAAATTCATATGAAAAAAAAAATATTTACAGTTGCCATTCCAACATTTAATAGTCTAGAAAATTTAAAAAAAGCTATCGATTCAGTTACGAATCAGAATATTCCTTCAAATATAGAGTTAACTATCTCTATATCAAATATAGCTTCTAATGATGGTACATATGATTACCTAGAATTATTGAAGAAAAAAAAGAATTTTAATATTCACAACTCTAGATTGGACAAAACTGATTCACAGTCTTTAAATCTTTATTCTTTGGGAAATATGATACCAAATGATTCAGAATGGGTATGGTTATTGGGTGATGATGATATGTTGTCAAACAATAACGCAATTTTTGATGTATGTGAAAAAATTAATAATAATTGCGATGATGATTTAAATTTAGTGGTTGCATGCTGTACAGATAGATGTAAACGAACTAATAAAGTATTTAAAGGTGAAATTTTTGAACTGTGCAATAAATTTGGTTATCATGAAATGCTTGGTTGGATGTCATCTTTAATCATCAAATCAGATGAAATGAAAAAAGTATTACAGGATACTTTCCTTTACCCTGAGATTTATAAAGTAACTGATAATGATGTGCATGTTCATGAAAAATACCCTTATTCTGCTTATCCTCATTCATTTGCTATTTTAAGGCATATTTCAAAAAAAAAAGGTATTTTCATTGACAGTCCTTTTGTAGAAACACAAAATAAAAAACAATCAGAGGAATCTTTAGCCCAGTGGGCAGACGATTCAATTGGGCAGAGGTATCTTTTTGTTGCTGATGATCTTATAAGATTATTAAAGTTTAAAATTATAAAAGAAAGTTCTTGTTCAAAAGTTTTTTTTAGATATCAAACATATCATTTCTGGGATAAGTGGGCACTGTGGATCTTGAGAAATTTGAAAATGCAATGTAAAAATCCGAATAAAACTGAGAATTTGTTGATATTATTACAAAAGTGGAATAATTCTAATTGGAAAAGAATTAGTAGTTTGTCTTCTTTAATGGATAAAACCTATGATAGAAAAATATTCTCTACCTTTATTCAAATTGGTATCAACTTTTCTAGTATTTTTATAAAAAGTGGCTTAAAAGAAGAGGTTAGTGAACATTATTTAAAAAACTTTGAACAAGTAGTTAATACAATGAATTATAATTTTGAAATTAATGACTTCTAGAATTATCCTTTACACTTAAATCTTGATCTCATTATTATATATGGAAACACAATTTATTACTTTTAAACCTTCGAGGAGTTTGAAAGCTAGCTCACTCATACCACCTAAAAGATATAATCCTGAGTAAGATTTAGCTGCTAAACATAATTGAGTTATAAACTTTCGATCTGACTTTTCTTTTAAATAAAAACTGAAGGTAAATACTCTTTCCCAATAAAGATTAGCAAATACACGGATTTGATCCAGGTATTCTGGTTTATCTTTTGTATCAAGTCGATGATAGTTAAGAGTATCTTGATTAAGTCTTGAAACAAACAAACCGAGTAAGTGATCCCATAAATAATAAATTTGATACCTAAAAAAAGTTCTTGATAAAGAATTTTTTTTTATGATATCTAATTCGTCAAGTTTTTTGAAATCATCTAACATAAATAAATATCTTAAACCAACATTCTCTTGAGCATTATGATTATTCAGAATTAGAGTTTGCTTTGAAGTTAGAGGTTGATTTTCAATCAAAGGTGAGTCTAAAAAAACTGCTTGATTCTTTGACAGATTTTTAAAAATCTCAAGAGAATGAGGATAAGCTGAATAAGAAAACTTTTTTTCTAAGTTAAAGTTGTCTTTTTTGACAACATAAAGATCATCATTAGTAAAGACGCAACTCAGTACTTTTTTCATTTCTTGTTTTCTGAGAATTAAACCAGAAATCCAACCTAAAATCTCATGGTAACCATATTTATTGCACAAATTAAAAATTGTGTCTTTATGAATTGAGCCTGAATTGAGAGATCTTGACTTCTGACAGGCACAAATCAGATTAGTATCTAAATCTGAATTATTTTTAATAACGTTTATTATTCTACTTAAGGATAAATTATCACACAAATAATCGTCATCACCATGAAGCCATACCCAATCTGCCTTGGATGGAATCAAATTTGATAAACAATGAAAATTAGCAATTGAGTTTGTATGATTTTTAAAAGGTTTATTATTTACAGTGATATTTTTGGAATTAATTGAATTTAAAAATTCACAAGTTCCATCATTTGATGCAATATTAGATATTAATATTGTTAAATTCACATCATTAGGGACAATCTGGTTTTGTGCAGATTCGATTGCTTTTTTAAGGTTATCGAGCCTATTATATGTTGGTATAGCAATTACAAATTCAATTTTAGACATTGTAATTTTAAAATTGCAATTGATATGCCAAAAACATAGGAAAATAATAAGTTTTGGCACGTTTTTAGCAATGATTTATTAGTACAATTAATAAAAGGAAATGCTATGAATCCAAGAGAAAAAAGCATGCTTGATTTGCTAAAGAAACTTAAAAATGACTATGGAGTTGTTGCGGTTAAAGCTGAATTTGAAGCTGAGGGAACAAGAGTTGATGAATTACTAAGGTTATTAGAATTAACTTTTAGATCTGATCTTAAGTTGGCTCTAAAAATTGGAGGTTGTGAAGCTGTCAGAGACCTTATTGAAAGCAAAACTTTTGGATGTGATTATATAATTGCACCTATGATTGAAAGTTCTTATGGATTATCTAAATTTATTGAAGCCAAAAATAAAATCTATAAGTCTAGTAAAAATGGAACTCGCTTTTTATTTAATTTAGAAACCAAAACATGCTTTAATGATATTAATTCTGTAATGAAGTTAGCTAAAGCTAACTTAGATGGTTGTGTTTTTGGGAGAGTTGATTATTCTGGAAGTTTAAATATGTTGCGTCAGAAAATTAATTCTCAAAAAATAACTCAAGATGTTCTAATTGCTTCAAATTTAGCAAAAAAAAATGACCTAGAATTTGTAGTTGGGGGAGGTGTATCAATTGAAGCTATACCTGTTCTTAAAAAATTTAAATCTGTTCATTTATCTAGATTTGAAACTAGGAAGGTTGTGTTTAGCTCTGAAGCTCTTGATATCAAGGATATAAGCAATGGATTACTTACAGCTGTTGAATTTGAATTAAATTGGCTTAAAAATAAACGTGATTACTATAAAGTTATTTTTGATGAAGATAAATTACGAATAAATATGTTAGAATCAAGATGGAAATCACTTATTGAAGGAAGAAGAAACAATATTCGTCTTGCTAGCTAATGAAAAAGATTCTTTTTCTTGTTCCAATGCATTTAGCATTTGACTCATTTATTAACCCACCAAGCAATGCAAGACATTTTAAAAAAAAAGATGGAAATTATTATAATAGCCTAGCTACTGACCTTCCGCTGGGTCCTCTTTCAATGAGCGCTTATTTAAAAAAATATTTAGAAATCGAGGTAAAATTAATTGATTTTAATGTTGAAATAAATAGTGAAGAGAGTTTTCCGCACAAAAATTTTTACAATTATTGTAAAAAATTTTTAGAAAAATATGATTTTGATCCTGATATTGTTGGTGTTTCATCTCTATTTAGTCCATCATTTAATAATTTTTTAGATTGTGGTAGGGCTGCAAAGCTTGTGTTTAAAAATTCTTTAATTATAGGAGGAGGAAATATACCAACTAATAGTTATAAGCATATTTATGAAGAACTAGATTGTAACTTTTATGATGCTTTATGTTTCGGAGAAGGAGAAATACCTTTGTTGGAATTAGTAAAATCAAACGATAAAAAAAAATATCTCAGCATTAGTGACTCTTGGATAACAAAAGAAAAAGTATTGAACAAAGATAAACTATTAATTCCAAAACACAATTTTATCAATGAACTTGATGATATCCCTTTTTATGATTATGACTTGCCTGATCCAGAAAAACATGGTCTTAACCCTGTAATGAGCGCATATGCATCAGTTGATAATCAAAAAGGATTTCACATTATGACTTCACGGGGATGTCCTTTTTTATGTACTTTTTGTGCTTCTCATAAAGTTCATGGCAGAAAAATGAGGTATCATTCGGTTAAGAGGATAAGAAATGATCTAATCGATTTGAAAGAAAAATATGGGGCAACTACAATTATTTTTCAAGATGATCATCTGATGGGTGATAGAGAGAGAGTTTTTGAAATATTAAAAATAATAGGCGAACTTAAATTGGAAGCTATTTTTCAAAATGGATTAACTTTATATGCACTTGATAGACCAATGTTAAATGCATTTTATAAAGCAGGAGTCAGACAATTAGTTCTTCCAGTGGAATCAGGAAGTGAAAAAGTATTAAAACAACAAATGAGAAAGCCCTTAAAATTCTCAATTTCTCAAAGAGTTGCAAATGATTGCAGAGAAATTGGAATTTATACAAATACAAATATCCTAATTGGAATGCCCGGTGAAACAAAGGAAGATATTGAAATTGCTAGAAAAAATCTAAAGTCGATAAATACAAATTGGTTTCATATTGTTTGTGCAAGCCCTATTGTTGGTAGTGAGATGCACGAAATATCTTTACAAAACAATTATATTTCTGGTGATA
>JAOOJU010000042.1 GCA_028407765.1 Rickettsiales bacterium | reverse complement strand
CTCTCGTTTTTAAAATGCTTATGAATAGTTTGCTTACACCAATTTAAATCCTCAATAATTACATAACCTTTACAATAAAATTTTCCTTTGTAATTTAAATATGAATTATTAAGTTTTTTTATAATTAAATCTGGATCTACAATTTTGCTTATCCCAATATTGAAATGATTTGGGGGATTTTCTTTGTTTCTAGCAATGTATATTATACCCTCGTCCATTTTAATATGTATTAAACGTATCCTTATTTTTTATTAAAACTTACAATTTTTGGAATTTTTTTATTATTACTGTGGTTTCTTATTTTATTAATTTCTTTATAAAAAGCATAATCTATAGAATCATTAAAACCGTAATCATAACCGCTCCTCAAGTTGCATAATACTAAACAAACTTTTTCAAACTCATCCTTAACTAATCTTTTAGAAAGTATATCGATGCATTCTTTAAAATCCTTGTCATAATAAATTTTTAGATCCTTTTGTATCCTTTTAATACTTGATTTAGATTTAAGAAAGTTTCTAAATAATAAAATTCCTAATAAAATTAATACAATTATAAAAAAAGTTAAAAAAAACACATCATTTGTATTCATAATCATATTCCAAGTACAAATTTAAAAATGCAAAACAAACCAACGCACAGAACGATAAATAAAATCAAACTAGAGAGTACTTGCCAAACAAAACTAAACATTTGCTTTAATAAAGTTTACACTTATAACGTTGGAATCTTTCTTTATTTGATACTTAAATTTAGTTGAATATGTATCTTCCATAACTTTAGAAAAAGATAAAACATCCTCAATATCAAATTGCACGCCACTCCACAGAAGACATAGTGTGATTGAAACAAATTCATATTCTTTTCTAGATAGTTTCTGTGCTAAAATCTTCAGTGTTCTATCAAACCTTTTTTTATTTTTCACTAAATCTAATACTCCGAACTATTTGCACTAAGTCTGTTTTCAATTTTGCGATATTCCAATTCTTTAGTTAAATAATCATCTAAGGACATCCCTTTTTTTTCTGCTTGATATTCAACAAAATCAATTACTAATTTACTGATCATTGCATTTTGACTTCTATATTGTTTTTTTGCCACTTTCTTTAGTAAGGCAACTGTATCCTTTTGTATTGCTACACTTTTATATCTGCTTATGTCTGTCATTTTATTTCTCCTTATAGTTAATGTTTTTATTGTTATTGATATATCTTTTTTGCCTGATTCACATACGCACAGTTCTTACAACAAGGATTGGGGTCTGGCACTTCTTTACTATTGAGTACTTCAATCATGCCGTTCACTTCATCCTCAATCCAATCTGTATTAACTTTGTAGGGAATTAAAGTTTGACTAAAATTCATTCTTCCAAAAAAACCCTCATCATTATGTAAAGCATTACAAACTAAAAAATAAGATATTGGTTCGACTTTAAATCCCATTTGATCTAATAAATACGCATAAAAATCCATCTGAATTTTGTAATTTTTATGGTACGGGTCTGACAAATAGGAAATTTGTTCTACTAAACTTTTTTTTGCTTGAGACTTATAATCAACCACTATTAAATTTTGGGTTTTAGTATTTTGCCAAACATCATCTATTCCCCCTGACAGAATAATATTTGTATCTTTGAATCTTGCTTTTAATCCATGACGTAAAGAATCTCTCCATAAATCTAAATCATGATGCTCAAAAGGTACTAAGTGCCCAAGATTATTTTTTTCAAATATTGGATGTGGTTTTTGTTCTTTTCTGCATTTATCAAATTCTTTTTTAAGTAACTCATCAGTTAAACTGTTAAGTGTAAAACTTGGAATTCCAGGAGGTTCTAACCCGTTAACTCTGTCTAGATAGAAACACCGTGGACATGTTAAATAATCATTAAATTTGCTTCGACTTATTTTAAAATCTCTATCTGGTGAATAAATACTGTTAGTTCTTGTTCTTATCCCAGTTGCTGGTACTGGAAGTTTGGTTTTCCAATTTCTTTTTAAATCAATCATTTTTTTCCTCCTTTGATGGATTTATTTTCGATTCAATTTCTGCAAATTTTTCTTGCATAGTTTTCTTTAATGACTTTAATTCAAATTCCAAATCACTTCCCTTAGTGTCTTTATTTTGTGTTTTTACAGATATTCCATTTTCTTCAAAATTTTTTACTAATTTTTGTTCTGGGTACTGTTGCCTAAACCTACCTTCAGAACCAACGTCAATTATTTCTTTTGGAATTTTATATGGGTTTGGTGGACCTATCGGTCTAAAAGTTACAAATGTTTGATTAATTTCATTGGTTATGGATTTCCAAATTTCTTGAATTTCTTTTTGCATAAATTTGTAGTTGGATCTGTCAGTCATATTACCTAACTTCCTAATCTCATTCAGAATTGTATCCATTCTTTGCATTGCAACTTTTCTGAATCTTCTTCTTTTTTGCACAAAATTTGCTTTTGAAATACGTTCAAAACTTTTATCAAAGTATTTTGTTAATTTTTCTTCACTTTCTTTATCATCACCTTCATAGTCGCTAAATTTCCATTTAGTAAAAGTTTCCATTTTTTGATTTAAGATTAACTCATAGTGAATTCTCTCATTTAAGTATGGATCGTCATATAAAGTGAAAAAATAAGTTGCATCTATATCATCAAAAAGTCTTGCAATTTTTTGTTTAACAGATATCTTAAATTTAGTTGTTGCAGGTTCTTCACCACTTTCTATTTCATCAATAACTTTTAAAAAAAATTTATAATATATTACTCTGTGTTTTTGAGGAAGAAACTTATCCTGTTGAAGATTTTCATCTATATTCTCAGTACCCTGACCAGCAAATTGTTCTAGGTCAATTATTTTGCCATCAGTATTATCCGTATCCTGTTCAGAATATTGTTTCAAGAAATTGTTTGTATCATTATCGTTTTCAACATAAATATTTTCTAAATATTCAACCGTAAAAGCGTTTTTATAGTCTGGAATTACCTTTGCATTTTTAAGAATTTTAGGAGGTTTGGGTAATCTCAAAGTTGGAATATAAGCAAGTGGTTTCTTATTTTTCTTTAAATCAGTATATACTTTAGAATCTAACCATTCATTTAATTCCTCTACATCTTTCCTGTCTGCAATTTCTTCAAAATTTATTTCACTAACTTTATCGGTTTTATAAAATAGATTATTAAGAATTGTATATTTAGGATATTTTGACATTATATATCTCTCAATGAAAAAGTTAGGTGGTTTAACTCACCTAACTTATGTAAATTTCCAATATAAAAAGTTTCAATGATGGAAAATTTTTTTATTAAATTAGTTTGAATTAACACATTAATCATTAAAATTACTCTCTTGATATTTTCCACTTAAAAGTTCTTTTTTATATATTTTTGGATTTTTTTTATTTTCCTTTGCCTGAACCTTTACAAAATCATGAACAAGTTTTGCTATCATTGATGCGGGTCTTCTAAATTCTTCGTCACCAAGTGCTCGCAAAAGATTATAAGATTCAATACTAACGGCGATAGATTTCCAACGTGTAGTGTCCATTTTATATTCCCTTCTATTAAAATTGTATAATATATAATTAACCACTTTTATTTAATAGTCAAGTATGTATTTTAAAATTATAAACATTAATGTTGTTAATTTATTATTTTACAATTATAATTGTGCAAAAGGAGATAACACAATGAAGAATAAATTTGGTAAAATGACCACACCGGACAAACCGTACGCTGTTTATGAGTGGAAAGATTTTAAGTACAAAATCTTAAAAACGTTCCAAATGGCAAAAAATGAGACTAATAATCCTAATGCGAAATGGGAAAGTATTTGTAAGTCCCCTTTTACTCACGATAGTTGGGAAAGAGGATATTTATGGGTTGATGATTTTTTTAATACTGATCCAAAACCTAGATTAGTTGAATGCACAAAGGAATGGGAGGAAGTATATTGCAACAAAGATTAATAATAACAAAGCAAAGATTAAGAGAACTACTTAATTTATTGTCTTTTAAATTAGATCATAAGGATTATGTCGCTGCTTTCTCCTTGATTTACACTTTAAGACTCGGAAACTCATCAAGTGAAGAGATGATAGAAATATTTAAGGAAGTTTCTCGCATAGAATATGAATTTAGTAATTATTCAACTTATGAAGTAATTCAAGGTGGTAAGAAATCAGAGTAAATAGTTTGCAGAACTATTACTCAAAAAATATAACCAATTACATAAATCGTGCAGAAACTTGCCCAATTTGCACGCAGTTTTGCACGCAGTTTTTGTAAAAGTCTAGTAAATCCAGTAGTTTCAGACAATACGATGAGACACAGAAGTCTCATCGGCAAGGGCGGGCGATTGTTCGCCCTTGTTTGTTTAGGGAGACTCACAAAGGGTTTCAGAGGATTCACTCAACGGAAAAAAAGAGAAAAAATAGTGCAATAAGTTCAATGCACTTTTTCATGTTCTTATTTTATTCACTTACTATTTTGCAAAAAAAAAATTTGGGAACATTGAAATATTAGAAAAACATTTATACAAACTCAATTCAAAAGAAAAAAATATAGAAAAAAATTTAAAGTTTTTTCATTCTCCTGTAGATCTGGACTTACAAAAACTGCACCATAAATATAGGATTTAAAAAATGAATTAGATTTATGTCTAATCTCGTAAGTTATTAATAAAGAGTTTTCATTGGATGATATGATTGATAATGTGATACAATACATGAAAACAAACATTTACATCATAATACTTATTTTTTTCTCAGGAATGACAAGTTGTTCTCTTGATGAAGGCATTAAACTTAAACAAGCAATAAAAAATGATCATAGGTCTGAAGATGAAAAAAATAGAGATAAATATAGAAATCCTTACGAGACTCTAACATTTTTTGGAATCGATAAAAAAAATAAAACATTAGAAATAATCCCTGGGAGTGGATGGTATACTAAAATTATAGGGCACTATATGAAGGATACAAATAACTTTTATGTCGCAACCTATCAAGAACCAACTTATGCAGTAGATATAATTAACAAAATACAAACAGAATTTTTTAATTATTTTAAGAAGAATCAAAAAATTTTTGGAGAAATAAAGAACCTAGAGATCGATAAAAATTTTAATTTCCATAATTATAATAATTACTTTGATTTGATTTTGACTTTTAGAAATATTCATAATTTTTTAGATCAAGATAAATCAGACAATATTTTTAATTCAATAAATAAATCTCTGAAAAAAGGAGGTATATTAGGCGTAGTTCAACATAGAGCGGATGAAAGTTTTGATTCGGAATTTAGTAAAGGTTACGTCAAAGAATCATTTATCATTGATCAAATAGAAAGTCATGGTTTTGAACTAGTTGAAAAATCCAATATAAATTCTAATCCTAAAGATTTAAAAAATTATGAGAAAGGAGTTTGGACTTTACCTCCGAGGTTAATTGAAGGTGAAAAAAATAAAACCCAATATTTATCAATAGGAGAAAGTGACAGGATGACTCTGAAATTTAAAAAAGTTAAATGATTCACTTAATTGTTGAAACTCATTACGAAGCAAGACTTTTAGTAAAAATTTAATTAAAAAAAACTCAAATTTTAAAATATATGTAAACAATGAAATAAGTTAAACTATTTCAGGAATAGATAGAGTTAATTCTATTGTAAGTGTTGTTCAAACATTTTATGAGTTTAAGAAACAAGAAGCAGAAAGTTAATGACCATATAAAACTGTTCCCAGATTACTGTGATAAAAAGTAGTTCGTGCAGAAGTCGTGCGAAAAAAATCAATAACTGTGATACACTTTGTGATACACTTTTCAAAAAGTTTCAGAAATTAAGGGTCTTAGACCATACACGAGACACAGAAGTCTCATCGGCAAGGGCGGGCAATAGTTCGCCCTTGTTTGTTTTAGGGTGAATCAAAAGGGTTTCAAAAGATTCACTCTGCAACAAATAAGGGGAAATATAGTGTTCGTTGTTACGTATACTTTGGGTATTTTTTTGTTCGTAGTTACTCCACTAACTGTATCGCCACTTCAAATAATAAATCTAGAAACTCAAGACGATGCTATTCCAGAAGATGCAAGAGAAATATCAAGACGTATATTATAAGGCACAACATTTAAGCTATAATTTTAATTAATTTTTAGGGTGACAATAAAAAGTAATTTAGGGTATTCTAAAATTTTAAAGGAGTAAAAATGGAAATTAGTGCAAAAAATCAAATTAAAGGTAAAGTTAAGACTGTTATTCATGGAACAAGTTATTCACAAGTTGCTATTGAACAAACAGACGCCGATGGTAAAGAAACTGGAAGTTTTATTCATGCTGCTATTCCCGTTGATATTGCAAAAAAGATGAGATTAGAAAATAATACAAAAGTTATGGCTATTTTTCCTGCCGCAACTGTTATCATTGCAAAAGAAAATTGAGATATAATTTATTACTCTTGAAATTTACACTAAGAAAAAGTGACTTTTTACAAAAAATTGTACTGAAATGCACCCAATTTCAGACACTTTTTTTTAAGAAAGTTTCAAAAACACTAAACTCTAGAGCGTTTGCAGTAGAACAGAAGTCTCATCGGTAAGGGCTTACAGTAACTTGCCCTTATTTGTTTTAGGTATACTCACAAAGGGTTTCAGAGGATTAACTCAACAGAAAATAAGAAAAAAAATATGTTATTAGTGCAATGCAATGGCAATGCAATTTTGTTTGTTCATTTATATTTTGCAGAACAAAGTTTATTTTATTAATTTATCAGTAAAATTTAAAGCATTGTTTTTGTTAGAAAAGTTTTTTATTGGCAAAATAAATTTCTCATTATTTTTTAAATTAAATAATCCATATATATTGTAACTCATATCCCATCCCATCGAACCTCCACTATAATCACCAATTGATATCAAATAAGACTCTAAACATTTTCCTTTAACATTTGGCACAAGGTTTTGACAATCATCAAGGTTTATATCTAATAAAATAGTGTATGAAAATTTTATGCATAAATCATCAGAAGAACATACTTGAGTTTCAATCGTATTATTATTAATACTTATTTTTGGAAATCCAATATTTTTTATACCTCCATATCTCAACTCACCATCAAAACATTTCCTCATAGATGAAATAAGATAAATTTTGTCGCCCCAGGAGGTACTGATTGGTTTAAAGTCTGATATTTGACTGCCGAAATATTCACCAGGATTTTTTGAAAAATCTTTATAATTTTTTATGTCAAATTTACTTGCGTATTCTTCATAATTATCACCAGACATCCATAGCGTCGAAAAACATTGTGGGGGAATTACCTTACCTTCAAACTTCCAACCTATTGGAATTTTTTTTTCAGTAATATTTTTTTTTTTTGCTCCCAATATAGAAAAGATAAACCACTTTTTCTTATCTTTATCCTTATTAAACCATATTGACCCACTATCAAGCATGAAGCCACGCCATCCAACTGGAGAGCAGGGTGATTTAGTCTCAAGTAAATTATTTCGCCAATCATCTGAAAAAATATCTGCGAAATTCTTACCTTTAACGAATTCTTTACTTGGTCCAGAAATTAATTCACCTTCAACTAAATCAAATAGACCTGAAAGATTTTCATCTCTTACTAATTTTTTTATTTTCTCACCAAATTCATATGCTTCCACAGGGTCATAATAATTATTCCAAAATTCTGCGTATTCTTTGTCTTTTTCAGAGCAAATTAAATTACTCTTTTCTAAACTTAAAGTAGATGAACAATTTAAAGTTATGATAATTATCAAAATTAGAAATATAGATTTATTCATGCTGAATTAATTATATGTTTAAAGATTTAAAATTCCAATTTAATTTGGTGTATTGTAACGACCTAATTGTTCTATCTCAAACAGCAAAGTTCTCATACATTTAAATTTTCTTGGTCAATAATACTTAATAAAGAAGAGCTGAAATGTTAAAAATCATTTGGAAATAACTTTTTACAGTTAATGAATGAATTTCAATCTCTTTTCAAACCATCACGAAATTTTACAAATATATTAGCGAAAAAATAGAAAAATTGGTTTTTGATGTAGTTTACTGGAATACCATGAATAAAAGCGTTCAAATCTAAAAAAGCAGAATAAAAATTTTTTTTCTTCAATAAAATGTG
>JAOOJU010000041.1 GCA_028407765.1 Rickettsiales bacterium | reverse complement strand
CTGTATATCTTTTGGAAATCAAACATGGCCACACTTATTAGTTAGAGTAATGTTAATTGAACAAATATATAGAGCTTTAACAATACTTCAGGGTCACCCGTATCATAAATAATTGCAATGACAAATAGAGATAAAATAAAAACAATATTATGTATTTTAGATGGCTGGGGTATGGCTCCAGATTCAGAAGGAAATGCAATTTCAATTGCCAAGAAGAAATACTTTGATCATGCTATTGCCAATTACCCATATTCCGTTTTAAATGCTTCAGAAAATGAAGTTGGTCTTCCAATTGGACAGTTTGGTAATTCAGAAGTAGGTCATATGAACATTGGAGCTGGGAGAATAATTCTTCAAGATATATTAAGAATTGATAAAGCAATAGAAACGGGAAAACTGTCAAGAAATAATAAGATAATAAATTTAAAAAAAAATTGTAAAAGAATACACATAGTCGGATTATTATCACCTGGAGGTGTTCACGGTCATGAAGATCATTTATTTTCATTAATTGATATACTTGATGAAACAAATAATAAAATATTCGTTCATTGTATTTTAGATGGTAGAGATGCATCACCAACAGGTGGAGTTGAATCAATGAAAAAACTACAAAGTAAAATTAAAAATAAAAAAAATATTGTAATTGCAAGTCTTAGTGGAAGATATTACGCAATGGACAGAGATAATAGATGGGAAAGGATAGAATTAGCATATAGAGCAATTATTGAAGGTTCTAGTCCAGCATTAAGTAATGATCCTGTTAATGAAATTTTGAAGAGTTATAACAATTCTTTAACAGATGAATTTTTTCTACCAATTAGTCTAAACAATTATTATGGAATTGAGAAAGGGGATGGATTTATAATTACAAATTATAGAACTGACAGAGTCAGAGAAATCCTTTCTTCTATATTTGAAAAAGATTTTGTTAACTTTAAAAGGACTAAGATTCAAGAATTTTCAGAATCTTTGGGTATGGTTCAGTATTCCAGGAAATTAAGAGAATCAATTCAGTCAATTTTTGAACCTCAAACAGTTTCGAATACATTAGGAGAAATTTTATCCAAATTAAATCTCAAACAATTAAGAATTGCTGAGACTGAAAAATATGCTCATGTAACATATTTTTTTAATGGTGGAAAGGAAGAAAAATTTGATGGAGAGGACAGAGTACTTATTTCTTCACCTAGAGTTAAAACCTATGATCTTAAACCAGAAATGTCCGCTGTTGAAATGACAACTGAGCTAATTAAGAGAGTAGAGTCTCAGAAATATGATTTTATTCTAATAAATTATGCTAATGCAGATATGGTTGGTCATACTGGTGTTGTTGAAGCTACGGTTAAGGCAATTGAAACTGTAGATAAATGCCTTGGAAAATTATTAGAAGTGTCAGAAAAAGAAAACTATAATTTACTTATTACATCAGATCATGGTAATGCAGATAATATGTTGGATGAAAAAAAAAACCCTTGTACAACGCATTCAACAAATTTAGTTCCAATGATATATATAACTGATGAAAAACTGGAACTTAATAATGGTTGTTTAGGAGATATTGCACCAACTATACTTGATATTATGGGTATTGCAAAATCTGGAGAAATGTCAGGAAAATCATTGATAAAAAAGCAATGAACCTTTTAAGTAGAAATATTTTTTTAATAATATTCTTTATATCAATAAGTGTTACCACTGAGTCAAAAAAATATGACGAAAAAAAATTTTCGACGGAATTAGAAAGAATTCAAAACGAGACAGTTATTAAACATAAAGAGTTGACTGAGATTAATAAAATAATAAAAAAGCTTACTCTTGATATTAAGAAAAATAAACAATCTCAAATCATATTAAATAAGTATATTGAAAATGAAGAAGTTTTAGCTGAAGAAATGATTCTGCTGTTACAAGAAGAATATAAATCAAATCCAATTAAAAATTTTTTTATGAAATATTTAAAGGATAATGAGGTTTCAAAAAATAATTTTATAAAAAAATTTTTTCTTGAAACAATTAAGGAAGATATTAATTTTTTTCTGGCAAACCTGGATGAGGTAAGAAATCTTGATAATGAATTAAATTTGAAAATTACTAAACTTAATTCGGAAAAAAAAAAATTAAAAAAAAATAAAGTTAAACTTGATCAAGATTTAAAGAAAAGATTATCTTTGCAAAATAAAAATCCAAAAACTAAAGTTTTTAAACAAAAACAAAAAAGCGTAGAGAAAAATGCTAGTAATATTGATGATTTGGTTACTGGAATGAGTTCTTTAAACGTAGTGAATTATAATAAAAACAAATCAAAAGGAATAATTTTTCCTGTACAAGGGAATATCATCTCTAGATTTGGTGAGTCAAAAAAACCTTTTCCTTCTGAAAATGGTTTAATCTTTGAGTTTGATAGTGAGCCTTATATTGTTTCACCTTTAAATGGCGTAGTTATTTTTGCAGGACAATTTAGGAGTTATGGAAATTTAATAATTATAAAAAGTAGAAACGAATATCAAACGATTTTATCCGGTATGGACGAAATTATAGCTATTTCTGGTAATAAAGTATTTAAAGGTGAACCAATAGCTAAAAATTATTTTATTGAAAATAACAAAAAGAGACTCTATTTTGAGTTAAGATACCAAGGAAAACCTATTGATCCAAAAAGAGAAGTTGAGATTTTATAAAATTACGGCATAATCAAAAAATGATAAAAAATTTTCTAACCATTTTATTTATACTACTTTTTTCAACTTCAGTTTTTTCTGACGAAAAAAAAGAAGTTTACAAATATTTAAATCTTTTTGGAGAAGCATTTGAAAAGATTAAAAATAATTACGTAGAAGAAGTAACTGTTAAAACATTAATAGAATCTGCTATCGATGGAATGCTAAATTCACTTGACCCTCATTCATCATACTTAAACACAGAAGAGCTTGATGAGTTAAGAGTTCAAACTAAAGGAGAGTTTGGTGGGTTGGGGATTGAAGTTACCCTTGAAAACGGTTTGGTAAAAGTTATTTCACCAATTGACGATACTCCAGCAGAAAGAGCAGGTGTAAAAGCAGGTGATATGATAACTCATTTAGATGATGAGCCGGTTCTTGGAATGACATTATCAGAAGCAGTGTCTATAATGCGAGGAAAGGTAGGTTCAAAAATAAAATTGCGTGTTTCTAGAAATGAATTTGAAAGCTTAGATATAGAAATTACTAGGGCAATAATTGAATTAAAAGCAGTAAAATCGAGATTAGAAGACAATATTGGATATATTAGAGTTTCCTCCTTTAACCAGAAAGTAGATCAAGAGATTATTCGAGCTATTAAGAACTTCGATAAAAAAAAAGAAAATAAGATTGTGGGGTATGTTTTAGATCTAAGAAATAACCCAGGCGGCTTATTGGATCAAGCAGTAAATGTTACAGATATTTTTTTAGAAAAAGGAGAAATCGTGTCAACAAGAGGTAGAAAAAAAAGTGAAGGCAACAGATATAATGCTGTTAAGAGCGATCTTATTAACGGACTGCCACTAGTAGTTCTTATTAATCAAGGTAGTGCATCGGCTTCTGAAATTGTTGCTGGTGCATTGCAGGATCATAAGAGAGCGATAATAATGGGAACAAAGTCATTTGGAAAAGGTTCTGTTCAAACGATTATTCCATCTGGTGAAAATGTTGCAATAAAATTAACTACAGCTAGATATTATACTCCTCTAGGAAGATCAATACAGCAAACAGGTATTGATCCAGATATTCTTGTTGAACAGGCAGAATTAAAGAAGATAGATCCTATATCTAATAGACAAGAATCAGATTTACGAGGATCTATTAAGAATGAACAAGTTAGTAAAAAAGAAATCAAAGAAAAAAATGATGATGTTTCCTCTGAAGACTATCAACTTTCAAGGGCACTTGACCTTATTTCGGCTTTAAGTATTTTGAAAGAAAATGAAAGTTTATAAAATATATGAAACTTCCTTATAGAAAAGGGGTGGGGATATTTCTTTTAAATAAAGAAAAACAACTTTGGATAGGGAAAAGGATCGATAGTGAAAAAGATTTTTGGCAGATGCCTCAGGGTGGAATTGACTCTATGGAATCAAATTCTGACGCAATGATGAGAGAACTTAAAGAAGAGATTGGAACAAATAAAATAAAAGTTTTAGGAAAAAGTGAAGAAAAATTTTATTATGATTTACCAAAAGAAATTGTGAATAAAGTTTGGAACGGAAAATATAAAGGCCAAATGCAACAATGGTATGCTTGTGAGTTTATCGGTAGTGATAATGAAATCAATATAAATTATCATAAACCTGAATTTTCAGAATGGAAATGGATATCTCCAGAGAAAGTTTTGGATCTAGTAATACCGTTTAAAAGAAACATGTATGAAAAAATTTTACATGTCTTTAAGAAACTATATTATTAGTTGTAGTATTTATTTTCCAGTACTTTTTTCTTAACAATATAATATTCTGAGATTTCAGAGTCTTTCTTGATATTATTAGGTATATTTGAATCAATTTTTTCCGAATCTTCAGCTTTTTCAGTTAGAATAATACATTTATTATCTGTAATTTCACAAATTCCACTTCTTATAAAGAAAGATCTTATTAGTCTTTGATCTTTGTAAATGTAAATAAGTCCCAGCCTAAGACTTGAAATAATTGGAGAATGTTTATCTAGTATACCAAAGTCACCTTCTTCTCCGGGAAGAATAATAAAATCCACGTCCTCGGAGAAAACTATTTTTTTAGGAGAAACAATTTCAGTAATCATTAATCTATCTCTGTTAATTATCTGATTCAGACATTTTCTTTGCTTTCTCAATCGCTTCATCTATTGTTCCAACCATATAGAAAGCAGCTTCTGGAAGATCGTCATAGTCTCCATCAACTAGACCTTTAAAACCTTTTATTGTATCTTCAAGCTTAACAAATACACCAGGGGTACCAGTAAAAACTTCAGCTACATGGAAAGGTTGAGATAAAAATCTTTGAATTTTTCTTGCTCTATTAACAATTAATTGATCATTTTCTGATAGTTCATCCATGCCTAAAATTGCTATTATATCTTGTAGTGATTTGTATTGTTGTAGTGTTTCCTGAACTCTCCTAGTCACAGAATAATGATCTTCTCCAACCACTCTCGGATCTAATACTCTAGATGTTGAATCAAGAGGATCAACTGCTGGATAGATACCTAATTCTGCGATTTGTCTGGATAAAACAGTTGTTGCATCTAAATGAGCAAAAGATGTCGCAGGTGCAGGATCTGTTAAGTCATCAGCGGGCACATAAATAGCTTGTACGGAAGTAATTGAGCCTTTGTTGGTAGAAGTAATTCTTTCTTGAAGAGCGCCCATATCAGTCGATAGAGTCGGTTGATAACCAACAGCAGATGGTATTCTTCCTAATAAAGCTGATACTTCGGAACCAGCTTGGGTAAATCTAAATATATTATCAACAAAAAATAATACGTCTTGACCTTCTTCATCTCTAAAATACTCCGCAAGTGTAAGACCAGTCAAGGCAACTCTCGCTCTTGCTCCCGGGGGTTCATTCATTTGTCCATAAACTAATGCAGCTTTAGAATCATTAGAATCTAGTTTAATAACACCTGATTCCATCATTTCATGATATAAATCATTACCTTCTCTGGTTCTTTCTCCGACACCAGCAAAAACTGAATAACCACCATGTCCTTTTGCAATATTATTAATTAATTCCATGATAAGAACTGTTTTTCCAACACCAGCTCCACCAAATAAACCAATTTTACCTCCTTTTGAATAAGGAGCTAATAAATCAACAACTTTAATACCTGTAACTAAAATTTCTGTTTCAGTTGATTGGTCAACAAACTCTGGCGCTGATTTATGTATCTCGGAAGTAAGTTTTGTTTTTACAGGACCTCTGGCATCAATAGGTTCACCAATTACATTAAGAATTCTCCCTAATGTTTCAGGTCCAACTGGCACTGTTATTGGTTTTCCTGTATCTAAAACGCTTTGTCCTCTTACCAGACCATCAGTGGAGTCCATAGCAATTGTTCTTACGGTATTTTCTCCTAGATGTTGAGCAACTTCTAATACGAGTTCTTTTCCTTCATGCTGAATTTTTAGAGCATTCAGAATTTCTGGGAGCTTATCCTCAAAGCCAACATCAACGACTGCTCCTAAAATCTGTTTAATTTCTCCTGTATTTTTAGTCATATTTTTCTCCTAATTAAATTGCTTCAGCTCCAGAAATTATTTCAATGAGTTCCTTTGTAATTACTGCTTGTCTTGATCTATTATAAAACATTGTTAGATCATCAATTTTGTCATTTGCATTTCTTGTTGCATTATCCATCGCTGTCATCCTTGCTCCATGTTCACTTGCTGAGCTCTCAAGTAGACCAGTAAATATTTGTACCGCAATATTTTGTGGAAGTATCTTATCAAGTATTTCTTCTTCATTTGGTTCAAATTCATGCATTACTTTGTTATCTGAAGAACTATTTTCATCTTTTACTTCTCCTTGCTCCAAAGGAATTATCAGAATATTTTTTACTTCTTGTGAAATCGCGCTATTAAATTTTGTATATATTAGTTCGCATCTATCAAATAGACCTTCATTAAAGTAATTTACAATAGAATCTCTAATTTCACATACTGTATCAAAATTAATGTCTGGATTTCCTATTTCTGTGACGGTTTTTAAAATACTTTTACTAAAATCTCTTCTCAATGCGATACTTGCTTTTTTACCGACAAAAATAAAACTTACTTCACCTCCACTTTTGATTATTTCATTAGCCTTCTTTTTAGCTTGTCTTATAATTGAACCATTAAAACCACCACACAATCCCCTGTCTGCAGAACAAACAATTAGTAAAATTTTTTTATCTGAGCCTGTCCCGGAGATAAGAGACGGCCCTGAATTTTTTAAAATTACATTAGACTTTATTGAATTAATAATTTTTTTCATTCTTTCAGAATATGGCCTTGAGGCTATAGCATTTTCTTGCGCTTTTTTTAGCTTTGCTGCAGCAACCATCTTCATTGCTGAAGTAATTTTTTTGGTAGATTTTACGCTTGAGATTCTATTTCTGAGATCTTTTAAACTTGCCATCTTTAGTCCTTTTTATATTTTTTTGAAATCTCAGTAATAAAAACATTTAGTTTATCTTCAGTTTCTTTTGAAAGACTTTGATCTTTTTGAATTATTTGAAGTAAATTTTTTCCATTTGTCTGTAAGCTTTTAAGTAGATCTTTTTCAAAATTTGTAACTTCTTTTATATCAATATTATCCAGAAAACCATTAACACCAGCATAAATTACAACTACTTGTTCCTCAACAGTTAAAGGTTGATATTGTGGTTGTTTGAGAATCTCGGTGAGTCTTCTCCCTCTATCAAGGAGTTTTCTTGTTGATTGATCCAAATCTGAAGCAAATTGCGAGAAGGCTTCCATTTCTCTGAATTGAGCTAAATCAAGCTTTATAGAACCAGAAACTTGTTTCATAGCTTTTATTTGAGCGGCGGAACCAACTCTACTTACAGATAAACCTACATTAACAGCAGGTCTTATTCCTTTAAAAAATAGTTCTGTTTCAAGAAATATCTGACCATCAGTTATTGATATTACATTTGTCGGGATGTAAGCGGAAACATCGCCTGCCTGTGTTTCAATTACTGGCAATGCCGTAAGAGAGCCACCACCTTCTTTATCACTCATTTTAGCTGCTCTTTCTAGAAGTCGTGAATGAACATAAAATACATCTCCTGGATATGCCTCTCTTCCAGGTGGTCTTCTCAATAGTAAAGACATTTGTCTATAGGCTACAGCTTGTTTTGATAAATCATCATAAAAAATTACTGCGTGCATACCATTGTCTCTAAAATATTCTCCCATAGCACAACCTATGTAAGGAGCTAAATATTGAAGTGGTGCTGGATCAGAGGCTGTTGCAGCAACAACAATTGAATAGTCCATTGCATCATAGTCTTCAAGAGTTTTAACAATTTGAGCTACTGTTGACCTTTTTTGGCCCACTGAGACATATATACAGTATAATTTTTTACTCTCATCCTTTGATTCATTTATTTTTTTTTGGTTTAAAATTGTATCAACTATCACAGAAGTTTTTCCGGTTTGCCTGTCTCCAATGATTAATTCACGTTGTCCCCTTCCAATAGGAATTAAACTATCAATAGCTTTTATACCTGTCTGCATTGGTTCATTCACTGATTTTCTGGGTATTATACCAGGCGCTTTAACTTCCACTCTGGTTTTCTTTGTATTTTTTAATTTACCTTTACCATCTATTGGAACACCTAATCCATCAACTACTCTACCTAATAAGCCTTTACCTACTTCTACTTCTACTATATTGCCTGTTCTTTTAACTAAGTCGCCTTCTTTGATTGATCTATCATCGCCAAATATCACTACACCAACATTATCTTCTTCCAAATTAAGTGCCATCCCTTTAATTTTACCTGGAAATTCAACCATTTCTCCAGCCTGAACATTATCCAAACCATAGACTCTTGCAATTCCATCCCCCACTGTGAGCACAGTACCAATTTCAGAAATTTCAGCTTTAGTATCAAAGTTTGTAATTTCTTTTTTTAAAATTTCCGATATTTCTGAAGCATCAATAGACATATTTTAACCTGTACCTTTCGTAGAAAATTGATATTTGTCTAATTTTGTTTTTAGGGAAGAGTCGATCATTAAAGAGTTTATTTTAACTATTACTCCACCCAAAATTTCTTTTTTAATAAGATTGTTTATAATGATTTCTTTTCCTGTAACTTCTTCAAGTTTTTTTGAAAGTATTTTTTTAGTTTTTTCCTGGAGTTTTATTGTAGTGATTACATCAACGTTAGTTTTATTACTATTATTCTGAATTGTTGATCTAAAAATTTTAAATATATCGTCAAGAATATATAAC
>JAOOJU010000040.1 GCA_028407765.1 Rickettsiales bacterium | reverse complement strand
CACTATTAGTGATCCTAGTTGATGCATTACACCCAAAGAAATAGGAACATATAATCTCAAAGTTATTATACCAAGTATATATTGGAAAATAATTGCTAGAATTACAAATAGATAGAGATTTCTTATTAAAGAATTTTTAAATTTTTTTCTA
Source organism: Rickettsiales bacterium (assembly GCA_028407765.1). Lineage (GTDB taxonomy): Bacteria > Pseudomonadota > Alphaproteobacteria > Methylaequorales > Methylaequoraceae > TMED211. Next base: position 8,797 of record JAOOJU010000040.1, on the reverse strand, counting down.
TCTGTATAAAAAGTGAATATTATTGTTATAGATGTTATAGTTGCTAAAACGCGGTGGTCAAATTGAACTAAACCAATATTTTCGAAGAAATTAGACCAAATGGGGCTTAATGAAAATGGTTCGGGTGGGAATATTCCATTCCCCATTAACGGGAAATTATTATAGGCTAAACCTGCATTGGTTCCTGCGACAAAAGCCCCGGATATTATTGTCGTGAAAGTTAATATGAAACAGAGCAAAATATTTCTTATTACTTTGGGACTAATTGAATCAATTTGATTTATCTTATGACTAGATCTAAAATTATTCCAAAAAAGAAATAAAATAATTGAGTAAATTATGAATGCTAGAGAAAGATGAGCCGCTAATCTATATTGGCTAACATCCGGTCTGTCTATCAAGCCACTCTCAACCATATACCAACCCATAAATGCTTGCATGCAACCCAGTAATAATACCAAAAGTAAATATTTCTTTTTTGCAGGAGAGAGTTTTTTAGTAATCCAGAAATAAAAAAGTGGTATGAAGAAAATTAATCCTATCAATCTTCCCCACATTCTATGAAAATATTCCCAAAAAAATATTCTTTTAAAATCACCAAGATTTATATCAAAATTAATAAGCTTATATTCGGGATACTGCTTGTATCTTTCAAATAAAACTATCCAATCATCTTGGCTTGTCGGAGGAAAAATTCCTTTGTAGAGGTGCCAATCTATCATTGATAAACCTGAGTCAGTCAAACGTGTAGTGCCACCAATTATAACCATTCCAATTATCATAATAGCAGTTATGCCTAGCCAGATTGTTATATTTTGGTTATAATTTGACGTCATAATTACAAGGTAAAATTAAAATAAAATAATAAAATACAAATATTTTGTGTACAATATATTATTTTACATAAATCATTGACAATACCGGCCTTTTAGCATTTATTGTCATATATGAAAAATCTAAAGACGAAGATTTCTTTGAATGAAATTAATAATCTCCTTAAGGGTAAAAGTTCCCAAGATGGAATAAGAATACTGATTGAAGATATTTTCTTAGATAAAATTGCTTATGTTAGTTCTTTCGGTGCTGAATCTGCAATAATTCTACATATGATTTCAAGGATAAAAAAAAGCTTCCCTGTAGTATTTATTAATACTTTAAAGTTATTTCAGGAAACTATTGAGTATAAAAACTATCTTACAAAATATTTGGGACTACAAAATATCATTGAAATCCAACCAAAAAAAGATGAATTAAAATATCTAGATGCAAATGATGATCTATGGAAAACCAATACTGATAAATGCTGCGAGTTAAGAAAAGTTAGACCGCTTAATGATTTTCTGAAAAATTATGATGCATGGTTTTCAGGAAGAAAGTCTTATCATAGTGATGAAAGAAAAGAAAATAATATGGTCGAATTTAATAACAAAAAATTCATTGTGAGCCCATTACTCAAATGGGAAAAAGTAGAAATAGATAACTATTTTGCTAAATATAAGCTAGAGCCTCATCCATTGGTTGCGCATTCATTCCTTTCAATAGGATGCACTCATTGTACTTCTAAATCTGCTGACCTGAATGACGTTAGGTCGGGTAGATGGAAAAATTCAAATAAAACTGAGTGTGGTATTCATAAATTCAAAGAAAAATAATGGATCATTTAACCAAACTAGAAAACCAGAGTATCTTTATACTTAGAGAGGCTTTTTGCTCTATAAAAAATATTGCCATGTTATGGTCATTAGGAAAAGACTCCAATGTTATGGTATGGCTTGCATTTAAAGCTTTTTATGGAAAAATTCCTTTTCCTCTAGTTCATGTAGATACAGAAAAAAAATTTAAAGAAATGTATGATTTTAGGGACAAATATGAAAAAAAATGGAATTTAAGACTTATTAAAGGAATTTGCCCACCAATTGAGGATATTGACCCTTCTTTACCAAAAGCAGCTAGATCGGCAGCAAGAAAAACTGAAGGACTAAGAAGTATTTTGGATTATTATAAATTTAAAGCAGTTATAGCTGGAATTAGAAGAGACGAGCAAGGGACTAGAGCTAAGGAAAGGTTTTTTAGTCCAAGGGACGATGAGGGAAAATGGGATATAAAAAATCAGCCACCAGAATTCTGGGATCAATTTCATACAATATATCCTGCAAATGTTCATCTTAGAATTCACCCTCTGTTGAGCTGGACTGAAATTGACATTTGGAGATATATTGATAGAGAAAATATACCCATTGTAAATCTTTATTTTTCAAAAAATGGTCAAAGATATAGATCTTTGGGTGATAAAGATATTACTAACCCAGTCAAAAGCAATGCAAAGAATATTAAAGCAATAATAAATGAACTTGAAAAAACTAAAATATCCGAAAGATCTGGTAGGTTAATGGATCATGAAGAAGAAGATGTTTTCGAAAAATTAAGATCCAAAGGTTACATGTAGGATGGATGATACGCAGTTTAAGAATGAGACTCTGAGAGTAGTAATTGTTGGTCACGTTGATCACGGAAAGTCAACTTTGATAGGAAGATTGATCTATGAATTAGATCAAATTCAAGATGGAAGATATGAGGAGTTAAAAGAGGTCAGTGAAAAAAGAGGAATGACATTTGAATGGGCATTCTTAATGGATGCATTACAAACTGAGAGAGATCAGGGTATTACAATAGACACCACGCAAATTTTTTTTAAAACAAAAAAAAGAAATTATGTATTTGTAGATGCACCTGGACATAAAGAGTTTTTGAGAAACATGATAACGGGTGCTTCTTCAGCAGACATAGCATTACTAATTATCGATGCTGAAGAGGGAGTTAAAGAGCAAACAAAAAAACATGCTTATCTTCTCAAGTTGCTTGGCATTTCTAAAGTTATAGTGGTAATGAATAAAATGGACAAAATAAAATACAATCAGGTAAAATTTAATTTAGTCAAAATAGATATAGTAGAATATTTAAACTTATTAAATATTAACGCCCAGATTATTATTCCGATTTCTGCACGAGATGGAGAAAATATAAATAATAAAAGTAAAAAAATGAAATGGTATAAAGGATTTGATGTAGTAAAAGCGTTAGATAATTATAAGGTCTCTAATTTATCTTCGTTTGCTCCATTAAGATTGCCGGTTCAAGATATTTATAAACTTGGAGATAAGAGAATTATAGTTGGAAGGATTGAAAGTGGAAAAATTAAAAATAATGATGAGATTTTTTTTTCGCCAAGTAATACAAAAGCAAAAATTAAAAATATTGAGCTTTGGAACTCAAAACGAAAAATTGCAAATGTAAATGAGTGTGTTGGCTTTACATTAGATCAAGAAATATTTGTTGAAAGAGGAGATATTGTTTCTTTTGAAGAAACCGCTCCGAAACTAGTTAATACATTTGAGGCAAATATTTTTTGGTTAAGTTCAAATGCTCTAAATTTAGAAAACAAGTATACTATAAAATTAACAACAGCTAAACACGAAATAATCTTTGAAAAAATTAATAAGATAATTGACACAGATGATCTATCCAAAAAAAAAAGTAATGAGGTCTCAAGGAATGACGTTGCGGAAGTAACATTAAGCTCTCAAGTATTGATCCCAGTTGATAATTTTAATGATAATCCCTCAACTTCAAGATTTAGTATCATTGATGGTTTTGAAGTAGTTGGAGGAGGAATTATCAATGCTGAAAATTATCCAAACCAAAGAAAATTAATAAATAAATCAATTAAGAATATTATTCCAACGAGCTCTAAAATCAGTGAAGTTGATAGATCTGCAAAACAAAAACACAGACCAGGGATTATCTGGTTTACAGGATTATCTGGCTCAGGAAAAAGTACCATTGCAAGAGAAGTTGAAAAAAGAATGTTTAGTAAGGGTTTTAATGTTTTTATTTTAGATGGTGATAATTTAAGATCAGGTCTTAATAAAGATCTAAGTTTTTCACCTGAGGATAGAATGGAAAATATAAGAAGAACTGCAGAAGTTGCAGCTCTGTTTTCAAGTGCAGGTTTTTTAGTAATTACTTCATTAATTTCTCCTTATAAATCTGAGAGAAAAAAAGCTAGAATGATCAGACCAGAAATTTTTAGAGAAATATATATCAAAGCCTCATTGGAAATCTGTATGCAAAGAGACATAAAAGGTTTATATGCTAAAGCAAAGGCAGGTCAAATTAAAAATTTTACCGGATTAACTTCTCCATATGAAGCGCCAGACAATCCAGATTTAATTTTGGAAACTGAAAATAAAACTATAGAAAAAACTATAGATGAGCTGGAAAAGTATATTATTGCTGAGTTTGGTATAATATAAAATTTGTATTGACAAATGTTTTATTTTAATTAAATTAGCACTCGATATATGCAAGTGCTAACAAGGCTTGCTGATTTTTAACATGAATTGTCTAAAAGGAGATTCAAAATGAAATTTAAACCTCTACACGATCGTGTTGTTGTTAAACGAATAGAAACCGATCAAAAAACAGCTGGTGGTATAATTATTCCAGATACAGCAAAAGAAAAACCAAGTGAAGGAGAAGTTTTATCCGTTGGACCAGGGGAAGTTGGTGAAGATGGTAAGATGAAACCAATGGGAGTTAAACAAGGAGATAAAGTTCTTTTTGGTAAATGGTCTGGTACTGAAGTCAAGTTAGATGGTGAAGATCTATTGATTATGAAAGAATCAGACATAATGGGAATTATAGAATAATTAAGGAGATATAATATGTCAGCAAAAGTTATTACATTTGGATCAGATGCACGTACTAGTATGAAAGCTGGTGTCGATGCTTTGGCTAATGCAGTTAAAGTTACACTGGGTCCAAAAGGAAGAAACGTTATTTTAGACAAATCTTTTGGTGCCCCAAGGGTTACCAAAGACGGTGTTTCAGTAGCAAAGGAAATTGAACTTAAAGAAAAATTTGAAAATATGGGAGCTCAAATGGTCAAGGAAGTGGCAAGTAAAAGTGCTGATGCTGCTGGAGATGGCACAACAACAGCTACCGTGCTTGCTCAGGCTATTGTTCAACAAGGCTATAAAGCAGTCACAGCTGGAATGAATCCAATGGATTTAAAAAGAGGAATTGATATGGCTGTTACAAATGTGCTTGCGAGTCTTAAATCTGCAAGTAAACAGTTAGGCTCATCCTCTGAAATAGGACAAGTTGGGACTATCTCTGCAAATGGAGAAGAGGAAATAGGAAAAAAAATTGCAGAGGCCATGGATAAAGTGGGCCGTGATGGAGTAATAACCGTTGAAGAATCTAAGACTAGAGATACAACACTAGAAACAACAGAGGGGATGCAATTTGACAGGGGTTATTTGTCACCATATTTTATTACAGACGCTGAGAAAATGATTTGTGAATTTGAAGATCCTTACATACTTTTAAATGAAGGAAAACTATCGAATTTGCAAGATTTACTTCCTTTATTAGAGGCAGTTGTCAAATCAGGAAAACCCCTATTAATTATTGCTGAGGATGTAGAGGGCGAAGCTTTAGCAACTTTGGTTGTTAATAAACTTAGGGGTGGATTGAAGGTAGCAGCGGTTAAAGCCCCAGGCTTTGGTGATAGAAGAAAGTCAATGTTGGAGGATCTTGCAATTTTAACTGGTGGACAAGTAATAAGTGAAGAGCTTGGACTTAAGCTTGAAAATGTTCAAATTACGGACCTTGGGTCTTGTAAAAAGGTTAGAATAGATAAAGAGGATACGACTGTTGTTAGTGGAGCTGGAAATCCAACAGATTTAACAGCAAGATGTGAACAAATTAAAACGCAAATTGAAACCACAACATCTGATTATGATAAAGAAAAACTCCAAGAAAGATTAGCTAAACTATCTGGTGGTGTAGCTGTTATAAATGTTGGAGGATCAACTGAGGTTGAAGTGAAAGAAAGAAAGGATAGAGTTGACGATGCTCTAAACGCCACACGAGCTGCAGTTGAAGAAGGTATTGTGCCAGGTGGTGGGACAGCTTTATTATACTCAATTAAGAGCTTAGAAGGACTTAATGGTAAAAATCCTGATCAAAACGCTGGAATTGATATCATCAGGAAAGCTTTGGAATCTCCAACAAGACAAATTTGTGAAAATGCAGGAGTTGAAGGTTCAATAGTTATTGGAAAACTTCTTGAAAGCAAAGATAATAATTATGGGTATGATGCTCAAGCAGAAACATATACTGACCTGGTTAAAGCAGGTATTATTGATCCTGTGAAAGTAGTTAGAGCAGCACTTGAAAACGCAGCATCTATAGCAAGTCTTTTACTAACTACAGAAGCAATGATTGCTGATATGCCTGAACCAAAAGAGCCGATGCCACCTATGCCTGGCGGCGGCGGCATGGGCGGCATGGGCGGCATGGGCGGCATGGGCGGCATGGGTGGTATGGATTTTTAAACTACCCAAAACAAAATAAGATTAAAAAACCCGCTATAAGCTTTAGCGGGTTTTTTTTGTTTCAGATTCTGTATATTGATAGTAAGATTCAAGATTTTTTTTTAGTATATTTCTCCATGTCTTAAGTTGATTTTTTTTGATTTCAAATGAATCAAAACCGCATCTTAGTAAAAATATATATTGATCAGGTAAAATATCACCACTCGCTCGAATTTTGTCTTTGTATTTAAAATTTTCTCTAATTTTTCTAGCATAAGAAAAAGGTCTTCCGTCTCTAAAACTTACAAAATTAAAATTTATTAGTTTAAATAAATTAAGGTTTTCTAATATTTCATTTATAGGTTCATTGGAAAATACTTTAATTCCTAAATTATAATTTCCTTTGATGACTACTTCCTTATTTTTTCTCCAAAATACTTGATCGAACAAAATTGATTTATTTTCCTTTATTTCAGAAATATCAAAGATTTCGACAAAATCATTTGTAGAAGAATCTTTATTGATGATCATTATATAAAGCTTCTTTAAATGGTTTAAGCCCAATTATTTTAAGAGTTTCGAGAAACGTCTCATTTTTATGAGCTCTTTTTTTTAGATAAACCTTTAAAATAGTATCTATAGCTTCTATAATTTTTTCTGAAGGAAATGAAGGACCAATAATTTCTCCTATTTTTGAATTTTCTTTTGCAGAACCTCCAAGAGTAATTTGATAGAATTCCTTACCATTTCTGTCTAAACCAAGAATTCCAATATTTCCTACATGATGATGACCACAAGCATTTATACAACCGGAGATTTTAATTTTCATTTCACCTATTATTTTTTGTTTTTCAAAATTATTGAAATAATCCGATATTCTTTGAGCAATTGGAATAGATCTAGCTGTAGCTAGAGCACAGTAATCGAGACCTGGACAACAAATAGAATCACTCAATAAACCGATATTTGGTGTAGCTAAATCCATCTTTTTTACTATATTCCAAACTTTATTTAGATCACTATTTTTTATATGAGGAAGAACTAAATTTTGTTCATGTGTCACTCTAATCTCTGAGAATGAAAATTTTTTTGCTACCTGCGCAATTAACTTCATTTGATCTGATGTCATATCACCTGGAGGAAGTTTTAATGGTTTTAGAGAAATGAATACAATCGAATAACCATCAACTTTATGCTTTTTTGTATTTTGTTGGACCCATGAATTAAATTCTTTATTTTCTTCAAATTCTCTATTATTGAAATTGGGTTTTAGTTTTGGAATTTTAAAAGACTTCTTTAGTTCATGAATTTCTGTCTTTACATCCATAAATTTTTTATTTTTTATTTTTTTCCATTCTTCTTCAACAATTTTCTTAAAGTTAGAAATTCCTAATTCATGAACCAAAATCTTTATTCTTGCTTTGTATATGTTATCTCGTCTTCCTAATTCATTGTATGCTCTAAGAATAGCTTCTAGATAACTAAGAATATTTTCTTTTTCAACAAACCTTTTAATTAGTTTTGCAATAAAAGGTGATCGACCTTGTCCTCCTCCAACAAAAACTTCGAAGCCTATTTTGTTGTTATTGTTGACAAGTCTTAATCCAATATCATGAACTTCAATGGCCGCTCTATCAGTCAAAGAACCAGTGATAGCAATTTTAAATTTTCGAGGAAGAAAAGTGAATTCTGGATGAAATGTTGACCATTTTCTAATTAATTCACACCATGGTCGTGGATCTTCAACTTCTTCTTTTGTTATTCCAGCTAAGTGATCAGTTGTTATATTTCTTATACAATTACCAGAGGTTTGTATTGCATGCATTTCAACTGTGGCTAGTTCTTTCAAAATATTGGGTACATCTATGAGCTTGGGCCAATTAAGTTGTATATTTTGTCTCGTGGTGAAATGACCATAACCTCTATCATATTTTTCTGATATTTCAGCAAGTTTGAACATTTGTTGACTCGATAGCTCCCCATAAGGAATTGCAATTCTCAACATGTATGCGTGTAATTGCAGATAGAGACCATTCATTAATCTGAGCGGTTTAAACTCATCTTCAGAAAGTTCTCCTCGAATTCTCCTGTTGACTTGATCTCTAAATTCTTCAACTCGATGAGATATGATTTCTTTATCTAATTTTGTATATCTATACATTATCTCTATAATTAATATTTAAACCATTTGACCTAATTTTTTCTCGCAATTTTATTATTTCACCATTTACAGTTACCTCAACTAAATAAGGTCCGACTATAATACAGTTTTTTTCATCTGTAGTAACTTTACTTTCATATAGTTGAATCTCATTTCTTTTTATTTTAATTGCATTATCGGAAGCTTCTTGCCAGATAGTTTTATTTTTTTTTATACTTAAAAAGACAACCTTACCATCTTTAAGTCGATTGGCTGA
>JAOOJU010000004.1 GCA_028407765.1 Rickettsiales bacterium | reverse complement strand
ATTCGAACTCGCGACCCTCACGTTGGCAACGTGATGCTCTACCACTGAGCTATTCCCGCAAACATTAAAATCAACTATAACTTAAAATTCTAAATTTACAATGATAAGTCATTAACTTAAATTTTTTATAAAAAGCTTTAATTAGTGAAAAAATATAGCATATACAATATAATATCGTTGGAGAAGGATTTGAATACTTATAGTTTTGAAAAAAATATAGAAAAATTACCTGATACTTTACCAATTTTTCCTCTCAGTAATGCACTATTACTTCCTAAATGTACGTTGCCGCTTAATTTGTTTGAAAGTAGATATCTTCATATGTTTGATTATGCATTAAAAACAAATAGAATTATTGGGATGGTTCAGCCAACAGATAGTTCAAATAGACATAAATCTCCTAAAGTATATTCAGTTGGTTGTGCAGGTCTTATTGTGGCATTTACACAAACTAATGATAATAGATATGAAATTGTTCTCAAAGGGCTTTCTCGATACCAAATCCTAAATGAAAAACCTACTCTTGATGGTTTCCGTTTATTTAATGTTTCGTGGAAATCTTTTAAATCTGATATAAATAAAAGCGCTGTATCTGAACCATCGAAAAGAAATGACTTTGAAGATAGACTAAGGCTTTATTTTAAAAAAATGTCAATAAATGCTGATTGGCAAGCCATTGAAGCATCAAATGATGAAGATCTTGTTAATTCAATTTCTATGGGTTGCCCTTTCACTGATATAGAAAAACAAGCACTTCTAGAAGCTAAAAGTTTAGATCATAGAATTGATGTATTAAACTCATTAATTGACATGAGTATTAATGACAATGAATCCTTTAAATCTCAATCTTTATCTTAGATTAAGTTTGGATGATACCAAATTCTATAAAAGTATTAAGAAAAGAAAAGAAAGTATTATTTTACTATGAAAATAATAAATGTTTAATACTTGAATGCTCAGTTCTGAGAGCGTTCAGTCCATCGGCCGAAAATAAAAAAAATATTAAAAATCCTGATATTAAAAAATTTAGTTTAGTAAATATAAATAAAGTTGAAGCGGTTGGGAATTATGCTTTAAGGTTTTTTTTTGACGATGGCCATAATACGGGTATATTTAGTTGGGAATACATTTTAGAAATCAATCGTTTTAACTCAAACTCTTAAGACCCATTGCCAATTTCATAAAACTTTTTTTTAAGAATGGGAGATTGTCAACTGCACGTAAGCCATTACTTCTCAAAAAACTTAGTATTGAGTTACGATTAGAGAAAAGTTTGTTTAATAAATGAGTAGATGTTATAAATATCCCTTTATCTACTTTCCTCATTGAGGCATAGGTTGATAATATTTCTGGACTTCCAATGTCAATTCCAGATTTAATACCTGAAATTAGAGATTCCATTAAAATGCTACAGTCTCTTACTCCCAAATTAAAACCCTGACCTGCAATTGGATGTATTCCTTGAGATGATTCCCCAATAAAGACAATTCTATTTTTATATGCTTCATAAGTATAAGTTAAACTTAAAGGATAAATTTTAGGTTTAGTTATAGTAAAAACTTTACCAAGATAGTTATTGTATCTCATTAAAAATTCACTTTTAAACTCTTTTTCTGAAAGTTTTGAGAAATCACCTAAATTTTCATCAAGAGTCCAAACAACAGATGATTGAAAATAATTTTTATTTTTTTTTCTCATAGGCAGTATTGCTAAAGGTCCCTCTGGAAAGAATTTCTCTAAAGCTATTCCTTTGTGATCATTTTCATGTTGAATAATAAAAACATATGCGTTCTGTTCATAAAAATAACAGTAGTTCTTAATGTTTAAATAATATCTAGACCTAGAAAACCTTCCATCAGCTGAAATTATTAGATTACTGGTAATTGTTTTCTTTTTGATAATTACTTTTGCTTTATTAGATAAATCTAAATTATCTATTTTTATATCTTTAACGTCAGTTTTATCAAAAACAGTTATAAATTTATTTCTCGTTACTTCACTTATCAAAAAATTTTTAAATAAATTATTCTCAATAATAAATCCAAGATCACCTTCATTTAACACCTTTGAATCAAAATTAAGGTTTTTATACATAGAGCTGTCAATCACGTTAATCTTTTCTATTGGTTGAACGTATTTTTCAATGAATTTCCATAGATTAAATTTTATTAAAATTCTCTTTGTTCCTTGAGAAATTGCAGTAGTTCTTGCATCTTGTAATTTGACGTTATTTTCTTTTAATTGATTTTTTTTCTATTAAACTTACCTTAATTTTATTCTTTGCTAAAAAAAGTGACATAATAAGCCCTACGAGACCTGCTCCAATTATAATAATATCGTAATGTTCATTTTTTTTTTTCATAGATTTGATAATTTTTTAATATAAAAAGTATATACTAGACTTATATAATGTTTTGGACCAATGAGTAAATATAAGAAATCAAAATCTTTAAGAATCCTTACTTTCTTATTTCTATTTACCCTAAGCTTCTTGACTTTGGTTGGGTTAATTTCATTTGATATAAATGATAATTCTTTTTTTCAAAATGATTCTTCAATAAAAATAAATAATAACTTTCTAGGCTCATTCGGTTCTTACAGTTCTGACCTTTTGTTTAGGGCACTAGGAATCAATGCTTACTTAATTCCATTCATATTTATTTTATGGACTTTAAAAGTTTTTATTCAAAAAGATTATATTCATTGGGTTTCAGTTAGTTTATTTCCAATTTTCTTAATCTTTGCCTCTTTCTTTTCAACCTTCTGGCTAAAACCTGAAATTCAGATATTGCCTTTTGGTAGTTATGGTTTTGTTGGAAATGGACTAAAGCAAATGTATTCTTTTCATTTCAATGAATTCCCAGTCGTATACATTAAAGTTTTTTTAAGTTTTATTAGTGTGATTTTATTATTAATTACTTCGAGTCTAAGTCTAAGATCATGGAAATTAGTTCTTTCTGTTATTAGTCTATTCTTAAAAAGTATCATCTTTTTTATTTTAAGAATAAACAAGAGATTTCGATTTCCGAAATTAGACCAACTAACAAACAAAAGAAATAGGGTAATCTCATCAAAAAAAATTAGACCCATACTAAGGAAAAAAAGTGTTAACGAAAATTATTCCTTTCCTATACTTGATTATCTTGAAAAGCCCGTAAATCAGAATAGCTTTGAAACAGAAAATACCAGAAATACCCAGAAAAATACCGTGATGTTAGCAAATGTTCTCAATGATTTTAATATTAACGGACAAATTACATCAGTCAAACAGGGTCCAATAGTGACCCTTTATGAATTAACTCCGGCTCCAGGGACCAAAACATCTACAGTTATAGGTCTAGCTGATGATATTGCCCGATCCATGAGTGCATTATCTACAAGAATTTCAGCTATTCCAGGAAGAGATGCTATTGGAATTGAGATACCTAATAAACAAAGAGAAACAGTTTTTCTGAGAGAACTAATCGATAATAATATTTTTAATAGTACATCTCATTCTTTGCCACTAGTCTTAGGTAAAGATATTTTAGGAAATCCTATTATTGTTGATCTATCGAATATGCCACACCTTTTAGTAGCTGGAACTACTGGATCTGGTAAATCTGTAGGTATAAATGCAATGATCTTATCATTGCTTTATAATTTAACTCCAGAGGATTGTCGTTTAATTTTAATAGATCCAAAAATGCTTGAACTTTCGGTTTATCAGGATATTCCTCACTTATTAACAGAAGTTGTAACAGATCCTAAAAAAGCAGTAACAGCGCTAAAATGGACAGTAAAAGAAATGGAGGCTCGTTATCATTTAATGTCACAAATTGGCGTTAGAGAAATTGAAGCTTACAATGACAAAGTGAAAAAAATACTTGATAAAGGTGAGATCCTACAAAAAGAGGTACAAGTAGGATTTGATCCAGAAACTGGAAAACCTATAAATGAAAAAAAACCAATTGAACTTCGTTTATTTCCCAAAATTGTAGTTGTTGTTGATGAATTAGCTGACTTGATGATTACCGCTGGAAAAGAAATAGAAGCAGCTATTCAAAGACTATCACAAATGGCAAGAGCAGCTGGAATCCATTTAATCGTAGCAACTCAACGTCCTTCAGTTGATGTGATCACGGGTACAATAAAGTCTAACTTTCCTTCAAGAATAAGCTATCAAGTTACCACAAAAATTGATAGTAGGACAATATTGGGAGAACAAGGAGGTGAAAAACTCCTCGGAAAAGGAGACTTGTTAATTACCATGGTAGGGAAACGATTGTTGAGAGTTCACGGACCATTTGTTAAAACTCATGAAGTTGAGTCTGTTGTAAATCATCTAAAATCTCAAGGTGAACCTGAATACCTTGAATCAATTACACACGAAGAAGAAAGTGACAGTTTTGTTGGTCTCAATCTAGACAAAGGTGATGAATTGTATAATCAAGCTGTTGCAATTGTTTGCAGAGAAAAGAAGGCATCAACAAGTTTCATTCAAAGACACTTGCAAATAGGATATAACAGAGCTGCTAGGATTATAGAAAAAATGGAAACAGAAGGAATCGTAAGTGCTGCTAACCATGTAGGGAGAAGAGAGGTGCTTGTTGGAAGAAATTCGTAAAATCTTATCAATATCTATTTTTTTTTTTTTAATAAGCAGTTTTAAATATAATGAAAATGATTTAAAAAAAATATCAGACTTTTTTAATAGTTTTAATACAATATCTGCGGATTTTATACAACTTAGCTCTGATGGTGAAAAAAAAACAGGTATACTAAAAATAAAGAAACCAAATAAAGCAAAAATAGAATATCTAAGTCCCTCTAATATTTTATTAATATCTGATGGCTTAAAGTTGGCCGTCATTAATAAAAAACTTGAAAGTATTAGTATCTATAAAAAGGATGAATTACCATTAGATTTATTCTTGAATAACAATTCCTTTATGAATAAAGAAAATATAGTAAACTATTTTGATAAAGAGAATATAATAGAAATTGAATTATCATTAAATGATTTAAAAAATCAAAGAAATGTTGTATTCTTTTTTGAGAAAAAGCCTCTGCAATTAAAAAAATGGATTATTAAAGAAGTTAACGGCTCAGAGACAGTAATGTATTTAAATAATATAATATTCAACGAAGAAATTAGTAAAAGAGAATTTACAATTACAGATCCAAGGAAAATTCCATTTGGTCGTAAAGAATGACATGGGTTTAAAAATCTTATCTTGGAATGTTAACTCTATTCGAGCAAGAATTAAACATTTAGAGAAGATCTCTGAACTTTTAGCACCCGATATTATCTGTTTACAGGAAACAAAAGTAACTAACGAACAATTTCCAAAAAAAATTATAAAAGATATTGGATATAGTCATATTTACCTCAATGGTATTAAATCTTATAATGGTGTGTGTATTCTATCAAAAATAGAGGCGAAAAAGGTAGATTCAATTAATTGGTGCAATAAATCAGACGGGAGACATATAAGAGCAAATATAAGTGGATTAGAAATTCATTCACTTTACATTCCAGCAGGCGGAGAAATTCCTGACTTAGAAAAAAATGAGAAATTTAAGCATAAAATAAACTTTCTAAATGAGCTAAACTCTTGGTCTGACAATAAAAAAAATAAATCATCAATCTTGTGCGGAGATTTTAATATTGCTCCGTTGAAGGATGATGTTTGGTCTCACAATCAACTGAAGAATGTCATTAGTCACACATTATTAGAAAGAAAGAAGCTCCAAGAATTCCAAAAATCTGGAAAATGGTGTGACATAGTAAGAAAGCATCTTAAACAAGGGGAGAACCTATTTACTTGGTGGAGTTACAGGTCTCCAGACTTCAAAAAAAATAATAGAGGTAGAAGGCTCGATCACATTTGGGTTTCTGATAACATAGATAAAAGTATAAAAAAAGTTCTTATTTATAATGAATCAAGAGAATGGGAGAAACCTTCAGATCATGTTCCCATAATGATAGAAATTAAACAATAGCCTTTAAAAACCTATTTTATACTTTCTTCCTATTGATTCTATTATTTTTGGATTTCTTGGATCTTCTTCAATTTTTTTTCTAATTCTATAAACTAATGACTCTAAAGTATGAGTATCTAAATCAGATTTATATCCCCAGACATTAGAAAGGATTTCTTTTTTCGATACAGCTCTTCTACACATATATAAATAATTAATAAATTTATTTTCCATATCTGTTAACTTTATTTTTCTTCCATTTTTTTTACAGACAAATATTGCCTCTTTATAAGAATAAGAATAATTTTTAATTGCTTTTTTTTCCAGGTCATGAATTTTAACCTGAATTAAATTATAAATATAAAAGATTAAATCATACAACTTTAAAGGCAAGACAACTATTTTAACATTTTCTATTTCTCCTTTATATCTTAAAGGCTCTTTAGATAGACCTATATAGAAACAATCATCTTTACTAACCATACTTTCAAAATATTTGTTATTTCTTAAATCAACAATAAATAAGTTTATACTATTACTATTAGGTAAATTTTTATTAAATTTTAAAGAAATTCTAACTTTGCTTTTAAATTCTAGTTCTAAAATTTTTTGTAAATCTAAATACTCAGATTTTTTTTCTGCTATTATATGAATATTTAAATATTTATTTACCATTCCTATGCCACTAAAAATTATTTGCAAAAAGAAAAACAAACATGAAGGAATCTTACAATATAATGAAAAAAAAATAAAATGCGTATTTGGCTTTTCAGGAATAGGTATAAAACTCAGAGAAGGTGATAGAGTAACCCCAAAAGGCATGTATAGTTTTCAAAATATCTTTTACAGGCCGGATAGAATAACTTCATTAAAAGCAAACATAAAAAGTAAAAAGATTCTCCAATGCTCAGGTTGGTCAACTGACTCTACTGACTCAAATTATAATAATCTTATAATCAAACCATATAGATTTATTCATGAAAACTTATACAGAAAGGATAGTTCTTATGATTTAATTCTAGCACTTAATTATAATTATCCAAATCCCAAGAAGCAAAAAGGTAGTGCTATCTTCCTTCATTGTATCGAGAAAAATAAAGCTTATACCGAAGGGTGCATTGCTATAGAAAAAGTACATATGGTAGAATTAATAAAAATTATAACTCTCTCAAGTAGATTATTGATTAAATAACTTATTTTCTATTTCCAAAAATCGCTGTCCCTAATCTTAAATATGTAGCTTTATGTTCTATAGCTTTTTTATAATCTCCGCTCATTCCCATACTCCTGTGCTCGAGTGAACATTTATCTGCTAAGTTATTCAAAATAGTAAAATGAGGTTCTGGTAAATCTTTGTATGGAGGAATACACATCAATCCTATTATTTCTAAACAAGTATTTTCTTTACACCATAATAAGAAGTCTCTAGTAGCATTAGCTTCAATTCCAGATTTTTGTTTTTCAGAACCAGTATTAATTTGAATCATAAATTTCTTATTTCTAAATTTTTTTGTTAATAACTGTTCATGGATTTTCTTTGCTATTTTTTTTCTGTCTAATGTTTGAATACAATCAAATACTTCTAATGCTTGATTGATTTTATTTGACTGTAAGGGGCCAATCAAATGTAACTCCACATCTGAATATTTATTTTTTAGAGGAATCCACTTTTGATAAGCCTCTTGAACCCTGTTTTCTCCAAAAATTCTATGACCAAAATCCAATAGAGGAATTATTTTGCTAGATTCAAAGGTCTTAGAAACAGCTATGAGCTTTGCATTATATTGAAAATCTTTATGTTTTTTCTCTGAAACACTTATCTGGTTGATAATTTTATTATAATTTGTAATTATTTCTATCATGTATAATTATGAATAATTTACCCAACAAATGGTTTTTTTTGGATTCGAACAAAAAAGAATCTATTTCTATACTTTATCATATAACAAATAAAGATGGAGTGATTTTTTTTAATAATCAATACAATGACAATTACCATTTGTTAAAAAAAACTGAGAAATTAATTAATTTTTGTAGAAAAAACAATATTTCTTTTCTATTTCCTTGTTCAATAACTAACGCACTAAAATTTAAAGCATGTGGGGTATATCTTCCACTTTCCAAGTATCGGAAAGATTCAAAGAATAAACTTTCCTTAATAAATACACCACCAGACTTTGTAATTGCAACATCTGTTCATAATTATAAAGAAATCCTAATTTCTAATAAATTAAAGTATAATATAGTCTTTATTTCACCAGCCTTCACCACAATGAGTCACAAAGAAATGGCACCTCATAACGCTATAAAATTCATCAATTTATGTAAATTTTCTAATGCTCAGGTCTTTGCGCTAGGTGGTATTAATAAAAAAAACTTTCAACGCCTAAAAAATAAACATTTAAATGGTTTTGGTGCTATAACATATTTTAAAAATAAGACTACAAAACTTTGAAATGGGAAATTACTTACCGAAAAAAATAGAAAAAAAATGGCAAAAATACTGGGATAATTCTGGTATTAATAAAACCTCCTTAACTGATTCTTTAAAAAAAAAGTTTTATGTTCTTGAAATGTTTCCATATCCATCTGGAAAAATTCATATGGGACACGTTCGTAATTATACTTTGGGCGACGTGATTGCACGATTTTATAAATCAAACAACTTTAATGTTTTGCACCCTATGGGGTGGGACAGCTTTGGAATGCCAGCAGAAAATGCTGCAAAAGAAAATAAAAGCAACCCAGAAAAATGGACTAAAGAAAATATTAAAAATATGAAACAACAACTTAATCAAATGGGTTTTGCAATTGATTGGGATAAAGAATTGTCGACATGCATGTCTAAATACTACAAGCATCAGCAAGAATTTTTCATAGATTTTTACAATAATGGTTTAGCCTACAAGAAAGATAGTTATATCAATTGGGATCCGGTTGATGAAACAGTACTCGCTAATGAACAAGTAATTGATGGCAGGGGATGGAGATCAGGCGCTAAAGTAATCAATAAAAAACTATCCCAATGGTTCTTTAAAATTTCAGAATTTTCAGAAGAGCTTACAAAAGATCTTGAAAGTCTCAATGGTTGGCCAGAAAAAGTAAGATTTATGCAAAAAAATTGGATAGGTAAATCAGAGGGAGCAACAATAAAATTTAAAACAACAATTAATGAAGAAATAATAAATGTTTATTCAACAAGACCAGAAACAATATTTGGTGCTACTTTTATAGCTGTTGCTATTGATCATCCGTTATCAAGTAGATTTAAAAATGATGATCTTTTCGAAAAATTTAGAGAAATATGTAAAAAAGATTTGATTAGTGATCCTACAATTTCTAATACTAATAAAATAGGATTTGATTCTAAACTAAAAGTAAAGCATCCATTTTTAAATAATATTGAATTACCAATATATTTTGCTAATTTTGTTTTAATGGACTATGGAACTGGTTCAATTTTTGGATGTCCAGCCCATGACGACAGAGATTATGAATTTGCTAAGCAATATAAGCTACCAATAAAACAAATTTTAGAAATTAAAGACTCTCAAGAAAATAATAATTCTAATACTGCAAAAGACGCCATCAATAAATCTAATAAAACTATACTTTGTAATTCCTTTTTTCTAGATGGGATGAAAGTTATTCAGGCAAGACAAAAAATTATTTCAGTGCTCGAAGAAACTTTAAAAGGAAATCGGAAAAAAACCTATAGACTAAGAGATTGGGGAGTTTCCAGGCAAAGATATTGGGGCTGTCCTATCCCGATAATATATCGCGAAGATGGAAAAATTTTACCTGTTGACAAAGAAGACCTTCCTATAAAACTTCCAAAAGATATTGATTTTAATTGTAAAGGAAATCCATTAGATAATCATCCAACATGGAAATATACAAAATGTAAGAAAACAGGACTTAAAGCAATCAGAGAAACTGATACTCTTGATACATTTGTAGATTCATCTTGGTATTTCTTAAGGTTCTGCTCTACAACTGATGAAAATAATAACTTAAATATTGAGAATAGTAAAAATTGGATGCCGGTAGATCAATATATTGGTGGAATTGAACACGCTATTCTACATTTATTATATTCTAGGTTCTTTATGCGAGCCTTAATTAAAAGTGGTTATGATGTTCCCAGAGAACCTTTTAAGAATCTTTTAACTCAAGGAATGGTTTGTCATGAAACCTATAAGACAGAAAATAATAAATGGGTCGAACCAGAAAACATACAAAAGATAAAAGGAAAATACTATGATGTAGAGGGAAATGAGTTAGTTAAAGGTAGGTCTGAAAAAATGAGTAAATCCAAAAAAAATATTATCGATCCAAATACAATAATCAGTAAATATGGTGCTGATACAGCAAGACTTTTTATGGTTTCAGATTCTCCACCAGAAAGAGATTTAGAATGGTCTGAGGAAGGAATTAGGGCCACATACAAATATCTAAATAAAATCTTTATATATCTTAACAAAAATTTTTCTTTCACAGAGAATGATAATTTAAAAAGTAATAATAAGTTTGATATCACTACTCTAAGATCAGTAAATGTTACTATCTCAAATTATACGAATGATATTAAGGGCTATCGTTTTAATTCTGCTATTGCAAAACTGCGAGAATTATCAAATACTTTATTCTCAAATAAAAAAATAAGTTCAGAATGTAAAAACTATTCTTGGTCTATATTTTTAAGACTTATTTACTTAATCACACCTCATTTTTCAGAAGAGCTAGCCAACCGTGGTGGTTTTAAAGGAACACTATGTAATTTAAGATGGCCGAAAGCTGATCAATCACACCTGGATATAAGTACTAATAAATTAGTTGTACAGCTTAACGGCAAAAAAAAAGGTATACTTGAGGTTCCTATTAATTCTAATCAAGACTTTGTTGTGGATATTATAAAAAACAGTAAAACACATAATTTTTTATATAAATTAGATATTAAGAAAATAATTTTTGTTAAAAATAAAATCATCAACTATGTAGTATAATACATGTATGAGAAAAATACTTATTTTAATTAGTCTTCTTTTTATTAATACAAATTGTGGGTTTAAAGCGCTTTATTCAAAAAATGAAGCTATATTGAGTTATAATATTAAAATAGTTATAAAAAATGATCCCACTGAAAAGTACTCAAGTACCGATATTTTAAATCTTAAAAACTTTCTAGAAAAGAGGTTGTATAAACAGAATGCAAAATCGTCGGCTTTAAAATTAGTTATTGGTTTAAGTAGAAGTAGTTATGGTTTAGGTTTATCAAAAGATCTTTCAACAACAAAACATGCTGTAGCATATAATGCATCATTCGTCTTTTATGATAAAAAAGGTATTATTAATAAAGGAAGTATTGAGCAATCTTCAAGTTTTGATTTTGGAGAAAGCTCATTTGCTAATATGGTTGCCGAAGAAACAACAAATAAAAACTTACTTAAAACCCTCGCTAATGAAATTTCTGCATTAGCGATAATATTACCAAAAAATAGAAAGATTTATCCTTGAAAATTAAAGACTCAAACTTTCTCAAGAGTATATCTAGTTATCTTAAATATAAATACTTTTTATTCTATGGTCCTAATACGGGAAAAATAAATGATTTCGCGTCGTATCTGCAAACTAAATTAAATTGTACCAGTAATCTAATGTTAGACAATGATATTCTAAAAAAAGACCCTGATTACCTTACAAATTATATGAGATCCTTTGATATTTTTGCCGATTCAAAACTAATTATATTTAACGCCCATTGCTCAGATACCATACTAAAAACTGTTGAATTCAATGATGATCAAATCCTTGATAATTGCAAGTTAATTATTAAAGCGGGTGAATTAAGTACAAGAAGTAAATTAAGAATTATCTTTGAAAAAAATAAAAATCTTGTTTCAATTCCTTGTTATGATGATACTGTTTTGGAGTGCAAAAATCTAATTGAAAAAAAACTTCTCAAAGAAGGTTTGAGTCTTCAAAATGAACAGATAGTATTCTTATCGAAATCACTTTTTGGAAATAGGTTTTTGATAAACTGTGAAATTGAAAAGATCATTTTATACTTAAAGCAAAATAATACAATATCTGATCAAAGTCTTAGAAAATTAATTAATACTGATACAAAACTCGAATTAGAGTCACTTATATACGCAGTGGTATCGGGTAAAGTGCTCGAATTTGAGTCTTTACTCAATAGAGCCAAGAAAAACGGACTAAATGAAATAACAATTCTAAATGCCTTAACTAGACATTTTTATAAAATCTTGTATGCAAAAGAATATTTTTTAAAAACTAAATCCTATATAAGATCAGTAAAATCAATTTTTCCTCCTATTTTTTTTAAATTAGAGGAAGAATTCATATATCAAACAAAAAAATGGCCGAAATCAAAAATAGAAAGTTTGCTTGGAAAACTTTTAGATATCCACATTAAACTAAAAGATGGAAAACACAAGTCTGAGTCTCTGTTAAGATTTGTACTACTTTCAATAATTAAAATTTCTAGATCTTTTGATACAAGAGTTACTTAGGTTGCCATCTCAATTTATCTATAATTGGGTCCAATTGATCAACTGAATTGTAATGAATAGATAAATATCCTTTATTCTTTGAATTACTTGTTACAGTTACTTTTAATCCCAAAACTAATGTTAACTCTTTTTCAAGAAAAGAGATATTGGGGTCAACTTCATTATGTCCAATAATATTTATAGAGCTTTTAGGAGACTTAAATTTTTTGACAATTTTCTCTGTTTCTCTGACACTCAAACCTTTATCAATAATTTGAGAAACTATTTCATTTGCATCGTCTTCTTTTAGAGTAAGAACTGCCCTGACATGACCATATGTTAAATCTCCTATGACAAGTGAAGATTTTATGTTTTGTGGTAAAGACAATAATCTTAATAAATTAGCAATATGACTTCTACTTTTTCCCAAATGATGTGATAATTTTTCTTGTGTATATTCGAACTTATTCATTAAAAGCCGATAACCCTGAGCTTCTTCAAGTAAATTTAAATCACTTCTTTGAAGATTTTCAACTAACGCAACTCCTAACGAAGTTTCATCGTCAAATTTTCTTATGATTACTGGTACTTGATGTAATTTCGCTAATTGAGCGGCTCGCCATCTTCTCTCTCCTGCTATTATTTCATAACTTTTTCCTCGGCTGTTCAAAGGTCTTACTAATATAGGTTGTAATATTCCATTTTGCCTTATGGATTCTGCAAGCTCTTCAATTTCCTGTATATTGAAATCTTTTCTAGGTTGAAATTTTCCGGGTACCAAAAGGTGCGTCGCAATTTCGATTAAAGAATTAGAATCATTTGATTTTAGTGAATATGGCTTCAAATTTCTCTTATATTCTCCTGGCTTTGTCTTTTTTGATGGTCTGCCTAATGGCTTCTTCACGATCATTGAAAGTTCTTCATCTTTTACAAGCAAAGACGAGAGACCTGTTCCCAATTTTTTTTTCTGTTTTATTTTTTTTGCTACCAAATTAAAACTACCTATATATCAAATTCAAGAAACTAACTTTTTATTTATTCCGCCAAATCCGCCTCTTTTCAATACCTCTGCTGCCAGATTTACATATGCTTCAGAACCAATACATTTATGATCATACAGTAGAACTGGTTTTCCATGAGATGGCGATTCAGAAATCTTAATATTTCTTGGGATAATCGTTTTATATACTATCGAACCCATCACTTCCCTAACATCTTCTTCGACTTGAAAACTTAATTTATTTCTTGGATCGTACATAGTTAATAATATACCATCAAGATTTAATTCTGAATTATGTTCTAATTTTACTTTCTTTATTACCCTAAGAATTTGGCTCAATCCTTCCAAAGCGTAAAATTCACATTGCAATGGTACCAATACACGATCTGAAGCAACAAGTGCATTAGTTGTCAAAATTCCAAGTCCTGGGGGACAGTCTATAATTATGGAGTCGTATCTTTCAGGAAGACTTACAATTGCATTTCTTAATAAACGTTCTTTGTTTTCAAATTCAAAAAGTTCACTTTCAACATTTGATAATTCTACCCTTGAAGGAACTATTCCAAGCCCCGAAACTTCAGTTGGCCTGATTGCATCAAGAATCTCAGACTTTTGAATGAGAACTTCATAAGATCCAGGTGTTCTCTGTTCAGATGTTACAGCAAACCCAGTGCTTGCATTACCTTGAGGATCTAAATCTATTACAAGACAAGACTTACCACTAATTGATAACGCTGTTGCTAAATTCACGGCCGTTGTAGTTTTGCCTACACCACCTTTTTGATTAACTATTGAAAATACTGTTCTCATTATGTTTTATTTCTCTGAAGACTTAGTCCTTTAATTATTAAAACAACTCCATCTGACTCTTCATCATATTCATTCTTTTTAACAATTAAACTCTTTAACTTCCACTTTTTTTTTATTATTTCATATTCCTCTCTCCAATTTTTTCCTTTATAGAAGATCATAGAACTTTTTATAGAGTTTATTGGGAAAACTATGCTAAATAATTTGTCTAAAGGGGCAACAGCTCGCGATACTATAAAATCAAATTTCTTTCCTCTCAACAATTCAACTCGATTCGGTATTATAGTTACTTTTAATCTAAGAAGTGAAACTAGTCTTTTCAAAAAAGAAGCCTTTTTCTGATTGGATTCAGCCAGGAAAACATTGATTGCAACCTTTTTTTGATTAAACAATATAGCTAGAACTATTCCTGGAAATCCAGCTCCTGAACCTACATCAAGTAAAGAGATACATTTTTTTTTAGATAAGTCTCTGAAGTTTAAATTTACTAAAATATTCACTAAAAATGCAGAGTCCAAGAAATGTCGTACCCAAATCTTATCTAAAGTACCTGGGCCTATTAAATTTATATTTTTTTGTTCTTCTTGCAAAAAATCATGATACTGATCAAACATTTTCATTGTTTCACATGAAACATTGGCTTTTCTTTTAAACAGATTCCTTTGTTCACCAATGCTCTTCACGAAGACTTTTTTACAAACCTTAATAATAAAGTTGCTGCAGCGGGTGTCATTCCAGGTAAACGAGAAGCTTCACCAATGCTTCTGGGTTTATTTTTTTTTAGAACATCTTTTATTTCATTTGAAATTCCTAAACACTTATTTAGATTAATATTTTTTGCCAATTTGAGACCTGAATCTTTTCTTAGAGAATCAATTTCTGATTTCTGTCTTAAAATGTATTTTTCGTAAGATGCTTTAATTCTTATCTGTTCCTTGTCATTTTTTGTTAATTCATTACTAACAGATAGCTCTGGCCAGATTTTTTCAACCATATTCCAAGTGACTTTTGAATAACCTAGAATTTCAAATGCTGTTCTTTTTTTCCCATCTTGATTAATCTTAACTCCGCAATCTAAAATATGTTTTGGAGAAGCTTTCAAACTTTTCAATTCCTTCTCTTTATTTGTTAACAATTTCTTTTTCTTATTCCAGAGATTCATTCGCTTTTTGCAAGCTAATCCAAGATTTATAGATTTATCTGTTAACCGCTCATCCGCATTATCAGCTCTTAATAAAAGTCTATACTCTGCTCTAGACGTAAACATCCTATACGGCTCTTCTAAACCTCCCTTTATTAAATCATCAGTCAAAACACCTATATAAGATTCTGTTCTTTCAAGGTTAAATTTTCTCTTTCCTGACACCTTATTGGCCGCATTTATCCCGGCCATCAATCCTTGAGCTGCTGCCTCTTCATAGCCAGTTGATCCATTAATCTGACCAGCTAAAAAAAGACCCTTAATCTTTTTAGTTTCATACGTTTCTTTTATTTCTGAGCTTTCAATACAATTATATTCTATAGCATATCCATATTTACTAACTTTCACTCTTTCTAAACCTGGAATTAACCTTAAAAATTCATCCTGGACCTTGGAAGGTAATGCCGTTGAAATTCCATTTGGATAAATTATTTCATTAGAGAGTGTTTCTGGTTCTAGAAAAATTTGGTGACTTTCTCTGTCCTGAAAACGCTTTACCTTGTCTTCAATAGAGGGGCAGTATCTTGGTCCTTTGCTTTTGATCTTTCCATTATACATCGGCGAAAAATTTATATGCTGTCTAATAACCTCATGTACAAACAAATTTGTTCTTGTTATATAACAAGGTATTTGGGGAGCACGTATTTTTTGAGTTAAATATGAAAAAGGAACAGGGTTTTTGTCTCCTTCTTGAACCATACATTTTTTAAAATCTATACTTTTTGATAACAGTCTGGGAGGAGTGCCCGTTTTAAGTCTTTTAATTCCAAAATTCTGCCTCTCAAAGAAATTTGATAATTGAAGAGATGGCTTTGCACCTAACCTTCCAGCCTTCCAATTCTTTGATCCGCGATGAATTAATCCATTTAAAAAGGTGCCCGTGGTAACTATTATAGTCTTGCAATTTATCTTTCCTGTTCTTGCAAGAGATATTGAACCTACCGTTTGTTTTTTTTTACATAATATTATGTCTACCACTTCGTCCTCAATAATATCAATATCTTCATCAAAAATAATCTTTCTAACATTTTTCTTATACAAGTCTCTATCTATTTGAGCTCTTGGACCTCTAACTGCTTCACCTTTGGTGGCGTTAAGCATTCTAAACTGTATTCCTGAATTATCCGATGCCATACCCATAAGACCACCTAAAGCGTCTATCTCTCTAATCAAATGACCTTTTCCCAGCCCTCCCATTGCTGGGTTACAAGACATCTGGCCTATATCTTTCATACTAAATGTAATCATAGCTGTTTTTGCACCCATTCTCGAAGAAGCAAAAGCAGCTTCTGTCCCTGCATGTCCTGCGCCAACAACAATTACGTCATAGTTCTTTTGTTTCACATGAAACATTTTATTTACCTACACAAAAATTTGAAAAAATTATCCCTAGTTTATCCTCATAATCAATATTTCCTGTTATATTCTCAATTTCCTTAATACTAAGTCTTATTTCTTCTGATAAAATATCAATTTCTGATGAAACATTATATGCTGTTTGTAAAAATCTCAAGGCTTTCTTTAAATGTTCAATCTGTCTAAGTTCACTAAAAACTGAATGATTGAAGTTTTGATTTTTTGCTTCAATCAAATGCTTAGAAATTAATTTAACTGCTTTTTCATAACTGTTGTGTTTATTACTAATATCTTCACAAGATATAGTAGCAGAAGGATATTGTTTAATTTTTTTAACTTTTTTTTCCCATAGCTTTTTTTGTAAATTAGCTTTTGGAAGGTCTAATTTATTATAAAAAACAATAATCTTTTTTTTATCCAAATCATTAAGGATTCTTGAAATCATTTTAATATTAGAATTATTAAGCGAATCCGGGGAAACAACTAAAATTAAATGATTAGTTTTAGTCATTTTCTCCTTAGTTTTTTCAACTCCCATATTTTCTATCATATTATTAGTAACTCTAATACCCGCGGAATCAACCAAATCAACTTTATAGCCCATAAAATCTATGCTGGAATTTACTTGATCTCTTGTAGTACCAGGTTGCTCTGAAGTTATAGACTTTATTTCCTTATTAATTAAATTAAAAAAACTTGATTTTCCTGCATTTGGAGGTCCAAAAATAAGTATTTCAAGACCATTGACAATTTGTTGTGTTCTCAATGAGTTTTTTAGTTCTTTCTTCATTTCTTTATAAAGAATCTCAATCTTTTTTTTAATATTTGATCTTACTATGCTCTCGTCTTCTTCTGAAAACTCTATTTGTGCATCTATTAAAGCTGCAATCTCTAATAGCTGCTTCTTCCAGACATTACATATATTTTCTGAATCACCGGACATTTGTGATATACTTATTTTTCTTTGTTCCTCAGTCTCTGAATTAATTAAATTACCTATTCCCTCTATTTTGAGAAGATTTACCTTTTTATTAATAAATGCTCTCTTACTAAACTCACCTGGTTCCGCTGGCCTTAAATATTTAATATCTTTTAATGTATGCAAAAGTTTTTTTACTACAGCTACGCTTCCATGAATAGAAATTTCAAGGGTATCTTCCCCGGTATACGATAATGGTGATTTAAAAAAAGTTATAATACCTTGATCAATTACATTGTTTTTTTTATCAAATATCTTTTTATAATATGAATGTCTTGGCTTTGGTGAATTTATTTTACACAATTTTTTTAAAACATTCTGACTCTTGTTTCCAGAAACTCTAAAAACAGACACTCCGGCTCTACCCCAAGCCGAAGATAATGCAAAAATTGTCTTGTCAAAATTGCTCATTTTCAATTTAATATATCAAAAAATAAAAAATTGCTTGCTGCTGTCATGTCGTTTATCTGATGAACAATACACCAATAATAATTAAACTACTGGATACTATGAATTCATTGAATCAAAGAAGTCTGAATTTGTCTTCGAACTTTTTATCTTTTCTATCAAAAACTCCATAGAATCTGTAACACCCATTGGCAAAAGAATCTTCCTCAATACCCACATCTTAGATAGATAATCTTTTTCTACTAATAGTTCTTCTTTTCTTGTTCCTGATTTTGTTACATCTATTGAAGGAAAAACTCTTTTATCAGAAAGCTTTCTATCTAAAATAATCTCTGAATTTCCCGTACCTTTAAACTCTTCAAAAATAACCTCATCCATTCTTGAACCAGTATCAACTAAAGCGGTACCAATTATAGTTAAAGATCCTCCTTCTTCAATATTTCTTGCTGCCCCAAAAAATCTTTTTGGTCTTTGCAAAGCATTTGCATCAACTCCTCCTGTTAATACTTTTCCAGAACTTGGAACTTGGGTATTGTATGCTCTTGCAAGTCTAGTAATTGAATCAAGCAAAATTATAACATCTCTTTTGTGTTCTACTAATCTTTTAGCTTTTGAAATAACCATTTCCGCGACTGCTACATGTCTCACGGCAGGTTCATCAAAAGTTGAAGACACAACTTCACCTTTTACTGACCTTATCATGTCTGTTACTTCTTCGGGTCGTTCATCAATTAATAAGACGATCAAATAAGCTTCTGGATGATTTGTTGTTATTGAATGTGCAATGTTTTGAAGCATTACTGTCTTACCTGTTCTTGGAGGAGCAACAATAAGAGCTCGTTGGCCTTTTCCTAAAGGAGCTATTAAGTCCATCACTCTGTTTGTTATATCTTTCTTGTTAGGGTCCTCAATTTCCATTTTTATTTTTTCATCTGGATATAGAGGAGTTAAATTATCAAAATTAATCCTTTGTTTTGCTTTTTCTATTGAATCAAAATTTATTTTATCTATTTTTGTTATTGCGAAATATCGCTCTGATTCCCTTGGAGCTCTCATTTCACCTTCAACTGTGTCCCCTGTTCTTAAACTATGAAGTTTTATTTGAGATGGAGACAAATAAATATCATCTGGACCAGGTAAATAATTAGCTTCCGGAGACCTTAAAAAACCAAAGCCATCTTGTAAAATTTCTAGTACACCTTCACCAAAAATTGCTGTTTGATTTCTTGCCATTTGTTTTAATATAGCAAAAATCATGTCCTGTTTTCTAAGTGTACTTGCATTTTCTATTTCTAAATCTTCTGCTATTTTAAGAAGTTCCGAAGGATTCTTCTTTTTTAAATCTTTTAAATGCATTATATTTTCCTGTTAGTAAAATCTCGAGAAATTCAAGATGAATGATATCTATATTTATGCTAAGTCGACACTTATGTCAAATAAATGGTTTAAAAATTACCAATATCACTACAAAGATAAATAATACTGTAGGTATTTCATTGATAATTCTATAAAATTTATGGTTTCTCTTATTTTCACCTTTTTGAAACATTTTTATTATTTTGCTACAATAAAAATGAAAAAAAGTTATTCCAACAACTAAAAAAAATTTCAACAATAGCCATTTTTCTACTTCTTCTGTTATTATAACTAAAATAATTCCAAATACCCATGTACCCAATAAAGAAGGATTCATGATGTAGGCGTATAATTTTTTTTCCATTATCTTAAAAGTACTATCTTGTTCAGACTTTATTTTACATTCACTGTGATACACAAATATCCTTGGAAGATAAAAGATACCGGACATCCATGTTGTAAAAAAAATTATGTGTAAAGTCTTTGCAAACTTGTAATAAAATTCTATATCCACCCGCTTAATTCTTTTTGTACTAATGTATTAAACATTTTTATTGAATTTTGTTGACTATTTAAACAAGGAATATATGAAAAATTAGTTCCACCTAAATTTATAAAATCTTCCTTTCCTTCCATTCTTATTTCTTCTAAAGTTTCTAAGCAATCAGAAATAAATCCTGGTGCTATAACGCATATTTTTTTTTTTCCTTTTTTTATTAACTCTTCAAATTTTTCATTCATATACGGTTTCAGCCATTCTTGTGGACCAAATCTTGATTGAAATGATAACTCTACACTCGGTATTATACCTTTTACTTTTTCTTCAATAAGTCTTTTTGTTTTTGCACAATGACAATGATAAGGGTCACCTAACATAAAATATTTTTTTGGTATTCCATGAAATGAGCATAACAGAACATCTGGCTTCCATTTTAACTTTCTAACATGGTTTTTTACACTATTCGCAATAGCATTGATATAATTTTTATCATCATAAAAAGGTGGAACTACTCTTACAGATGGCTGCCATCTAATTTTTTTTAAACATTCATACACTTTATCCATCACTGACGCTGTGGTTGTTGCAGAATATTGTGGATACAAAGGAAAAAATAAAATTTTTGTACACCCCTTTTTTAATAAGCTCTTTATCTTATTATTAATTGATGGATTTCCATACCTCATTGCCCATTCAACTATAATATTTTTTTGAAATTTTTTTGCTAAATTAGTTGATTGTTCTCTTGTATATGTTCGCAAAGGAGATTCCTCTTTTTCATGATTCCATATTTTTTTATATAACTTTCCTGATTTATTTGGTCTTACTGTTAAAATAATTAATTTCAAAATTGGTTGCCAAATAAAGGCTGGAATTTCTATAACTCTCTTATCTGATAAAAATTCATTTAGATACCTTCTCATTGAAAAGTAGTCTGTTTGATCTGGTGTTCCTAGATTTATTAATAAAATTCCTATCTTTGGTTTTGGTATTTCTGGATGTTCTTTAGGTAATTTCATAATTTCTTACTATTTTTATCATTTTTTCTACATTAGAGATAGGTGTTTCTGGTAGAATTCCGTGGGACAAATTAAAGATATAATTTTTCGTTTTAAATATTTCAAGATCTTCATGTATTTTTTCTTCTAATTGTTTCCCGCCTCTTAACAATCTAATTGGATCTAATCTTCCTTGGATAATAATTTTTTTTTTCTCACAAATTTTAATTATTTTCTTTGGTGTTTTTAAATCTATGGATAGTCCATCACATTTGATACTATTTAGTAATTTTTCTGTGTTTTTTTCTGAATTCCGTGGAAATACTATTATCGGATTATTAGGATATTTTTTTTTTAAAGCATCAATGATTTTTTTATTGGGACTTATTATAAAATCATCGTATTGCTTTTTTTGAAGTAAACTACTCCAAGACTCAAATAATTGAATTACATCGACACCAGCATCAATCTGTTTTGATAAGTAATGAATTGAAATATTAACTAATAAGTCTATAATTTCTTGTGCTTTTTGTGGCTCTGTTTTTAAAAATAATTTAGTTTTCTTATGATCTGTAGAAGTTCCTCCTTCAATCATATAAGTAAAAACGGTAAAAGGAGAACCACAAAAACCAATTAGCGTTTTATTTTTTTTTTTTAACTTTAATATATCTATAGTTTCATACACAGGTGTAAGATAATTGTTCCATTCTTCGTTATCTTGAAATTTTAAATCTTTAACATTTTTTACAGGTTGCAATATTGGGCCTATCTTTTCCTTAAAAGAAACTTTTTGCCCTAATGCATAAGGCACAACTAAAATATCAGAAAATAATATAATAGCATCAAGATCAAACCGTTCAATCGGTTGTAGGGAAATTGTAGCAGCAAGTTTTGGAGAAAAACATAGGTCAAGAAAATTTTTTTTTTTTAATCGAATTTTTCTATATTCTGGTAAATACCTTCCAGCTTGTCGCATAAACCAAATAGGAATTTTATTATTTTGTTTTTTTTTGGTAAGTAGTAGAGATTTTATTAACATTACTAAATCATTCTTTATTTATATATGTTGTAGTTGTTGTTGTGCATATGAAAAAAGCAAATAAAAAATTTCTAACAAATATTAAACATTTTATACAATAATAAAATGTGGAAAAAAATAGAATAACCAAAAAAAAATTAATAAATACAATAAAAAAAAAAAAGGATAAGTTATTAACAATTTTATCTACAGAATATTATAAGTCGTATACACTTAGTTCATCATGTTAATAAAGTAGTGATAAAAAAATAATAAATAGTATAAGTTTTAAGAAAGAATAAATAAATGAATTTATTAACAAAAAATGTAGAAGTTATTTTAGCATCAGATAGTCAAACTAGAAAAAAACTTCTAAAACAACATGGAATAAAATTTACAACATGCAAACATTTAATAAATGAAAAAAAATACATAGATGAAAAAAACCCTGTTAAATCTGTAAAGTTACTTGCTAAGAAAAAAGCAGAATCTATAAAAAAAAAATTTCCTAAAGCAACAATAATTGGATCAGATCAAATTTTAATTTGCAATAATAAAATTTTTTCAAAGGCTAAAACAAAAAAAGAAGCCTTTAATAATTTTTTAGAACTAAGAAAACAACATTATACTTTAATAAGTTCAATTTACGTTCTAAAGAAAGGAAAATTTTATTGGAAAACAACCAAAAAAGCATCTCTTTTCATGAAAAACATAAAAAAAAAACTTATTAAAAATTATATTGACGAAAACAAAAAAACAGTCCTATCTATTTTAGGTGGTTACAAAATAGAAGATGATAAATTAAAATGTATAAAAATTTTAGCAGGAAATAAAGAAACATTACAGGGATTTCCAGTAAAAAAATTAGTAGAAAAATTAAAAAAATAAAATGAAGAAAATATTAGTTATAGGAAATCCGATAAAACATTCAAAATCACCTGACATACATAATACATGGTTAAAAGAAAGGAATATCAAGGTATACTATGATAAATTAAAAGTTAATAAAAAAGAATTAAAAAATTTGGTCAATAGGGTTAGATCAGAAACATTAATAGGCATTAATGTAACTGTGCCTTATAAAAAAGACATAATAACTTATCTTGACCTCCTAGATAATAATTCTATTAATTCCGGAGCGGTTAATACTATATATAAAAAAAAATCTAATATAATTGGTACAAATACAGATGGGGATGGTTTTTTAAATTCTGTTAAAAAGGATGCACGTTTTTTAATTAATAAAAATTCAAATATTTTTATAATAGGAGCTGGTGGTGCTGCAAGAGGCATTATTTTTTCTTTAATAAATAAAAATGTTAATAAAATCTATATAACTAATAGAACTTTATTAAAAAAAAAAGAATTGATAAATAATATAAAATTAAAGATTAATTTTAAAAATTTAGTAGAGCAAGATTGGAAAGAAAAAGTTATTCCAGGTGATGTTGACCTAGTGGTAAACACTTCATCTTTTGGGATGAAAAAAAATGAAAAACTTGACTTTGATTTTTCTAAATGTAAAGAAAATTTGTTAGCTTATGATATCATTTATTCACCAATAGAAACTTATTTTTTAAAAATTGCAAAAAGCAAAGGATTTAAGACTCAAAATGGAATGGGTATGTTAATTAGACAAGCTGCACTTTCTTTTTATAAATGGTTTGGAAAAAAAATAACAGAAAAGGAGATCATAAAAATGATAAAATCCTTTGAGGATAAGATTTGATTATCATTGGGCTAACAGGTAAAATTGGATCAGGAAAAACGACGACAACTAAGGTATTAAAACAACTAGGATATAAAGTATTTGAAAGCGATGAATGTTCCAGGGTTTTGATGAATACAGAAAAAGTAATTAATATAATAAAAGAAAAATTTAAAAAATCAAAAGACATTTTTTTAAAACAATCTCAAATAAATAAAGATTTATTTGGAGATTATCTTTTTTCAAATAAAAATGAACTTCATAAACTTGAAAAAATTCTTCATCCATTGATAAAAAAGGGAGAAAAAAAGTTTACTATTGAATGTTCGCTAAAAAAAGAAGAAATTGTTTTTCTTGACGTTCCTCTTTTGTTCGAAAATTTAAATTTTCTAAGATGTGATTACGTAATATATACCCTGGTAAATAAGAATATCCAAAAACAAAGAGTATTGAAGAGAAAAGGGATGAATGAGTTAAAGTTTTATAATATTTTATGTAAACAAAGTTTTAATGCTCTTAAAATGGAAAAATACATAGATTTAAAGATAAATACAGGAAATGGGTTATTTTTTGTAAGAAAAAAACTTATAAATTTCTTAAAGAAAGTTAAAAATAAAAAAATTAAAAATAATTGGCCTATTCGATATAATTATTATAATTCTGGCAAATGAGAAAAATAATATTAGATACGGAAACTACAGGTTTAAATCCAGTAAATGATAGAATAATAGAAATTGCATGTTTAGAATTGATGAACGAAATTCCTACTGGGAAAGTGTTTCATAAATATTTTAATCCCGGAGATGTTATAATTCCTGAACAAGCAGAAAATATTCATGGATTATCTAATGAATTTCTAAAAAATTATGAATTGTTTGATAATAAAGTCGAGGAAGTTCTTGATTTTATAGATAGCTCTCAGTTAGTTATTCACAATGCTTCATTTGATTTAGCTATGATAAATAATTCGCTTAATAGAATGAATTTGAAACCAATAGAAATAAGTTCTGCTCTGTGTACGGTTATAATGGCCAGAAAGATGTTTCCGGGAAGTAAAGTCAATTTAAATGCACTTTGTAGACGTTTTGATATAAGTTTAGAAAATAGAAAAAAACATGATGCTTTAACAGATTGTTTTTTATTATCACAAGTTTATCTTGAACTGATAGGTGGAAAACAACATAAATTTAGTTTTAGAAATGAAGCATTTAATAAAAAAGCAAAGCAAAATGAGATAGATTATAGTTTAAAAAAAACATCTATTATTTCTTTAAGCGAAAATGAGATTACAAATCATGAAAGTATTAGAAAAAAAATAAGAAACTCAATTTGGAGTAAAATTAATGTCTAGTTTTTTTTGTTTTTTTCATAAAGATTTGTAAAGTCAATTGGCGTAATCATAAGAGGAGGAAAACCACCGTCTCTTGTGTTTGTGGCAAGAATTGACCGTAAAAAAGGAAATAGAAACTTTGGGCATTCAATTAACAAAATTTTATCTAGAACATCTTGTGGAACGTTTTTAAGAGTAAATATCCCTGAATAGTTTCCCTCGATTATGAACATTATTTCTTTTTCAACTGTCATTTCTGCTTTTATAATTAAATCAACTTCATAGGTGTCTTCGCTATGATCTTTTAGTGGTTGTGTTTTTACATCAACATCAATTTTTATTTCCATTTTTTTTGGATCTAACGCTCTAAATGAATGAGGAGCCTTAGGACTTTCAAATGATAAATCTTTTAAATACTGCATGTTAATGATAAACTGGAAGCCAGGTTTATTTTCAGTGTTTACATTTGCTTTATTTTCTGCCATAAATTCCTTCTATTTATAAAATAACAATATATTATAATATTTACTCTTTATATTCTAATTTATCATATAAAGTAAGTATATTCTTTGAACGGAGAAAATAATGGGTCATATACCTTATTTTGACATTTTAATACTCGCAATGATTGCAGTCTTTATACTCAATAGACTAAAAAATGTGCTTGGAAAGAAAACTGGTGAAGAACCAAATAGAAATCGAGAATTACATCTTAATGAAAAAGATTATAGTGAATCTAAACCAGATAAAGAGACAAATAAAAGTGATGAAGTAAATAAGAAAGACAATTTAATTGCATTTCATGAAGATAAAAAAATTAATTTATCTTTAAATGAAATCCATAAACTAGAAAACAAGTTTGATATTGAAGATTTTGTTGATAAAGCAAGGAAAGCATTTGAATATATTTTAAAGGCTTATTCGAAAAATAATTTGAAATCACTTGAAACCTTGTTAGACAAAGAATTATTTTTAGAATACAAAAAAGATATTACATCAAGAATTAAGAAAAAACAATTCTTTGAAATAACAATAATAGGTGTAAAAAAACCTGTAATTGTCGATTCTAAGATCAAAGACAAAGATGCACAAATTTCTGTGAAGTACCAAAGTGAACAAATTCATGTGACAAAGAATAGCTCTGGAGAAATCATTGAAGGAGATGTCAATCAAATTTTGACTATTCAAGAAATTTGGACGTTTTCAAGAAAACTCAAGTCTAGAAATCCAAACTGGTCTTTGCAAAATATTTCTGAAGTTTAATAATCTAAATTGAAAAATTGCATTTTAATTTCAAGTTTTTTAATTTTTTTTAACCATACAATAAATTCACAAACCATTACCTTTAATAGAATTGATTTTCCAAAAAGCATAAATATTGAAGATTTAGACAAATTTTCTGAGGGTATCAAAGAATCTTGTGCTAATAATTTTTACCTTAAATTAATAGAAAATAAATTTTATCCACAGTTTGGAACGATTAATAGCTGGAAAACAATTTGTTTAGAAATAAAAACAATAAATAAGATTAATTTAGAGTTCGTTAAAAAAAACTTTTTTCCTATTACGAGACAAACGAAGACAGGAATTTTAACTGGTTATTATGAACCTGAAATAGATATTTCAGAAAAACAAACAAACAAATATAAATATCCGATTCTAAAAAAGTCTCATAATTTAAATTATGAGAGAAAAGAAATAATGAAAAAATATTCTAAAGTTAATGTTTTATATTGGGCTGATAATAAAATTGATTTATTTTTTTTGCATGTTCAAGGTTCTGGGATTGGAGTTTTACCGAATGGAAAGAGAGTAAAGCTTGCATACGCAGGTAATAATGGATTCATGTATACTTCAATCGGTAAGGTTTTGATAAAAAAAAAAGCAATAAAAAAAGAGGATATATCCTTAAAAAGTATAAAAGTTTGGTTAGAGAAAAATCCTAATGAGGTTGATAATATTTTTAATTATAATAAAAGGTTTATTTTTTTTACAGAAAACCATGATCTAAATAACTACCCTAAAGGAGCAATGAATACTGAACTTATCCCAAAAATTAGTATAGCAATTGATAATTCAATTTATCCATATGGTTTACCTTTTTTACTAAAATTAAATAAAAGAGAGTATATTAAACTTGTTCTTGCACATGATACAGGTTCAGCCATTAAAGGGTATAATCGGGCAGACCTTTTTATTGGTAGAGGAGAAGAGTCAGGTGAAATTGCAGGAAATTTAAAAGAATTTTTGGAATTATATGTTTTAGTCCCTTATAATTAGAATAATGGCGATAAAAAGTGATAAAGATTGGGAAGACTATATTAAAACAGTTAAACCACTAAAAAAATCAAGGGTATCAACTTCTTCTTCCTTAACAGAGAAACTTCATCTTGAAATTGAGAAAGAAGATAATGATGATTTGGTTTCGATTGATATTTTAAGTGAAACAAAAATTAATAATTCTATTATCGATCGAAATCTATTAAAGAGCATAAAAAAAGGAAAAATGAAGGTTAATGCAGTTCTTGACCTCCATGGTAAAAAAGTTAAAGAGTCTAAGGTAAGTGTTTATAATTTTATAAAATATAATTACGAAAAAAGTAATAGATTGTTGTTAATAATCACTGGCAAGGGAAAAAGATTAGGGGTGGAAGAGGGATGGAAAGGCAAAGGAGTTCTAAAAAGTATGTTACCAAATTGGTTAAATTCTATAGCTTTATCTAAATATATAGTATGGTTTGATAATGCTCCAAAAGATCAAGGA
Source organism: Rickettsiales bacterium (assembly GCA_028407765.1). GTDB lineage: Bacteria > Pseudomonadota > Alphaproteobacteria > Methylaequorales > Methylaequoraceae > TMED211. The sequence continues at coordinate 20,017 of JAOOJU010000004.1, read as the reverse complement.
GGCGATGGTGCATTGATAATTTATATAAAAAAATTATAAAATAAATTTACTGATATCAGTTTCTTTATAAACTTGATCAAGTTGCTTTTTGACATATTTTGCGTCGATACTAATTTCCAGAATTTTTTTATCAGAAGCAGAAAAGCTAATTTCATCAAGCACTTTTTCAAGAATTGTATGTAATCTTCGTGCACCTATATTTTCTATCTCTTCATTAACTTTGGTAGCAATATTTGCAATTTCTGATATAGCTTCTTCTGAGAAGTTTAATTTTACACCTTCTGTGGCTATTAACTCAACATATTGTTTAATCAGATTATTTTCAGGCTCCTTAAGTATTGAAATAAAATCGTCTTTTGATAAAGCAGAAAGCTCAACTCTATTTGGCAGCCTTCCTTGCAGCTCAGGAAGTAAATCTGACGGCTTTGAAACGTGAAATGCCCCAGAGGCAATAAAAAGAACATGATCAGTTTTAACAGTTCCGTATTTAGTGGAGACAGAGGTGCCTTCAATTAATGGTAAGAGATCTCTTTGAACTCCCTCTCTACTGACCTCACCAGAAGATCTACTATTTTTGCCGCATATTTTATCAATCTCATCAAGAAAAACTATTCCATCATCTTCAACATTTTTTATGGATCGTTTAATTAAGCTATCGTTATCGATAAGCTTCTCTGATTCTTCTTCAATTAAAAAATTATAAGATTCTTTTACTGTGAGTTTTTTTTTTTCTTTTTTTTGGCCAAATCCTTTACCTAAAACATCACCTAGATTTAACATTCCCATCATTCCTCCAGGCATACCTGGAATTTCCATAGATTTGAGAGGCATATTTCCTTTTGATTCGATTTCAATTTCTATGTCATTGTCATCTAGCTCCCCAGATCTAAGTTTTTTTTTGAATTTTTCGCGTGTCTGATCTGTAGAAGAAGAACCAACTAGAACGTCGATAACTCTATTTTCAGCATTAATTTCAGCTTTAGCTTTGATTTCATTTTTAAGAGTATCTTTGTTTAATGAGATAGATATTTCTAATAAGTCACGAATAATTTGCTCAACATCTCTACCAACATAACCTACTTCTGTGAATTTTGTTGCTTCGACTTTAATAAACGGGGCTTGAGCAAGTTTTGCTAATCTCCTTGCAATCTCCGTTTTACCAACGCCTGTTGGACCAATCATTAAAATATTTTTTGGTAAAACTTCATCCCTTAAGGATTCATGTATCTGTTGTCTTCTCCACCTATTTCTGAGTGCAACTGCAACAGATCTTTTTGCATTTTTTTGACCAACAATATATCTGTCTAATTCAGAAACAATTTCTCTTGGAGTGAATGATGTCATGATTATATGGAAATCTTTTTAATAATAATATTCCTATTTGTATAGATACAAAGGTCCGCTGCTATTTCAAGACTTTTTCTTGCAATTTCTTCAGCATTTAATTTTGAGGAAATAAGAGCCTGTGCTGCAGCTAGTGCATAATTTCCACCGGAACCAATAGCCATTAATCCGTCATTAGGCTCCAATACGTCTCCGTTGCCACTCAAAATCAAACTAATATCCTTATCGGCAACTAGCATCATAGCTTCTAATCTTCTCAGATATCTGTCAGTTCTCCAATCTTTTGCTAGTTCAACACAAGCTCGCATTAAATTATTTGAAGTTTTCTCTAATTTTAATTCTAATCTTTCAAATAAAGTAAAAGCATCTGCTGTTGCTCCTGCGAATCCAGTTAAGACTTTTCCATCTGAGAGACTCCTTACTTTTTGTGCATTAGCCTTTATTACTGTATCACCTAAAGTTACTTGTCCGTCTGCCGCAATAACAACTGCATCTTTTCTTCTTACTGAAACAACTGTGGTTCCTCTCCAATTCATATTATCTTTATTTTCCTTTTTTTAATTATTAAAATCATGTAAAAATTCAATTGAATAGAATTTTTATATGATTTTGTGATATTAATGTATATAAAATTTATTTTTTTAACATTAAAATATATCAAGATGCGTACACACTCAATAGTCAGAAAAACAAAAGAAACAGAAATTAAAATTGATATCAAAATAGACGGGTCAGGAAAGTCAGATATTAATACTGGTATAGGTTTTTTAGACCACATGCTTGACCAACTTTCAAAACATAGTTTAGTTGATATGAAAGTTGAGGCGAAGGGAGACCTTCATATAGATTATCATCATACAACTGAAGATTCTGCATTAGCACTTGGGGAAGCTTTCAATAAAGCTTTGGGGGATCGAAAGGGTATAAGGCGTTTTGGTCAGGCATTATCAGCAATGGATGAAACTCTAACTAGAGTAGTAATAGATTGTTCAAATCGTCCATACTTAATTTGGAAGGTAGCTTTTTCTACATCAAAGGTCGGGGAGATGGACACAGAGCTCTTTAAAGAATGGTTTCAGGCATTTGCGCAAACTGCAGGTATAACACTTCATGTGGAAAATCTCTATGGAGATAATTCACATCATATTATTGAATCCTGTTTTAAAGGGTTAGCAAGGTCGTTGAAAGAAGCAATTGAGATTGACCCTAAACGCATTGGACAAATTCCATCGACTAAAGGGACTCTTGGAGGTTCTTTATAAATTATGGGATCGTTTTGTTTTTTAGAAAAAAATAAGGAGATAGAAATTGTTAGAATTGGATTTTCTTGGAAACCTTTTATATTGACTTTTTTTTGGGGATTATCCCATAATCTTTGGATCTATTCGGTGCCATGGTATTTGTTTACTATAATTTTTTTTTTTTCGTTTATTAATTCGATAATTGAATACAACATTTTAATAATTTTTAGTTTTACATCATCTTTATTCTGGGGGTTCTTTGGAAACTTTATATTGATTAATGATTTAATAAAAAATAAAAGTTTTAAAGCTAAAAAGATTATTCCATCTTCTAGTTTGAATGGAGCAATATTAGTTTATTTTTCTGAAAAATAATTAAAATGAGTTTTGTTGCAATAATTAATTATGGTTCTGGGAATGTTACTTCAGTTTATAATGCAATATTAAGAACACTTTCAAAGGAAACGATTTGTAAAAGAATAGTTGTTACTAATAAACCATCAGATATTAATAAGTCGTCACATATTATCTTGCCTGGTGTTGGTTCTTTTAAGGGATGTTTAGATGGTTTTCACTCAAAGCCTGGCTTATTTATGTCATTGTCAGAAAATGTTTTAGTTAAAAACAAACCATTTTTAGGTATATGCGTAGGAATGCAAATGCTTGCAGACAAAGGATTTGAAGATGGGGAAAATGATGGTTTTGGTTGGATTAGAGGAGAAGTTAAACCAATAAGTGTAAAAAACAGCACTTATAAAATACCACACATAGGATGGAATAATTTAAATCTAGAGAACAACCATTCTTTTATAGAATTTTTAAAATATAGAAAGAAATTTCCAAAAAAAGAAGTCAATGCTTACTTTGTCCATAGCTACTCTTTTAAAACGAAGGAATTTAATACGAAATTAATAACTACTAGATATGGTAATGAAATTATTGCAATGGTAGGAAAGAGAAATATTTTAGGAACACAATTTCATCCAGAAAAAAGCCAGAGATTTGGTCTAGATTTTTTGGAAACGTTTCTTAGTTGGCAGTTTGTAAAATGATTTTTTTCCCTGCAATTGATATCAAAGACTCTAAATGTATAAGACTTGAAAAAGGTAAGCTAAAAAACATCAAGTTTTATAATGAGAATCCTGTCGCTCAAGCAATCGAGTTTCAGGACATGGGATGCGAGTGGATACATGTTGTAGATATTGATGGAGCTTTTTCTGGCATGCCAATGAATCAAGATGTAATTTATGATATTAAAAAAAATACAAACTGTAAAATTCAAGTAGGTGGGGGTATTCGAGATATGGATACCATAGAAACTTATTTATCAAATTCCATAGATCGAATCATTCTAGGAACAATTGCAGCAAAAAGACCTTCAATTGTAGAAGAATCTTGTAAAAATTTTCCCAATAAAATCGTAGTTGGAATTGATTCAAAAAAAGATATGGTTGCAACTGAAGGTTGGTCGAAAACTAGCTCCTTATCAACAATAGAATTAGCAAAAAAATTAGAAGGACTAGGTGTCTCTTCAATAATTTTTACAGATATTGAAAAAGATGGTTTGTTGAAAGGAATGAGTTTTAAAAAGATCAAAGATTTACTAAATGCTACAACAATAAATGTAATTGCATCAGGTGGGGTTTCATCTATTGATGATTTAAGAAATTTAAATAAGATTAAAGCTAAGAATTTAGAAGGGGTTATTTCAGGAAAAGCTATTTATGAATCAAAATTTTTAGTTTCGGATGCATTAAAAGTCTTAATGGAAAAAACTTAATGTTAAAAATAAGGATTATACCTTGCCTAGATGTAAATAATGGGAGAGTGGTAAAAGGAATTAATTTTCATAATTTAATTGATGCAGGAGACCCATCTGAACAAGCAAAGATTTACAGTGAAAAAGGAGCAGATGAAATTACTTTTTTAGATATAACAGCAACCTCAGACGGAAGAGAAGCAATGTTGGATGTTATAAAAAAAACAGCAAATCAATGCTTTGTTCCTTTAACTGTTGGTGGGGGAATAAGAACTGTTAAGGATATGAGTAATTTTTTGCTAGCAGGTGCTGATAAAATATCTATTAATAGTTCCGCGATTACTTCACCTGATCTTATTACTAGGGGAGCAGAAAAATTTGGAAAACAATGTATAGTTGTAGCAATTGACTCAAAAAAAAATAATCAAGGTTGTTGGGATGTTTACACACATGGTGGAAGAATAAATACTGGTGTTGACTGTATAAAATGGGCACAAAAAGTCGAATCTCTGGGTGCTGGAGAAATTCTGTTGACATCAATGGATAGAGACGGAACAAAAAAGGGATTTGACTTGGAGTTAACAAAAAAAATTTCGGAGATCGTCTCAATACCGGTTATTGCCTCAGGAGGGGTTGGTACATTACAGCATCTTGTTGATGGTATATTGATAGGACGAGCATCTGCGGTTTTGGCTGCATCAATTTTTCATTTTGGAGAATTTAGTATTACTGAAGTCAAAAAGTATTTATTTTCTAAAGGGATTCAAGTAAGATTAGATTATTAAGAACTATAATGAGAAGTAAATCTGAAATATTAGATCGTCTTATAAGAATTATAAGAAAAAATAAATCAAAATCACCTGATTTATCCTATACTTCTAAATTATTTAAGAAAGGAAAAGTAAAGATTGCTAACAAGGTTGGTGAAGAGGCAACTGAAACGATTACTGCTTTTTTATCTCAAGATAGAGAAGATATAGCAGAAGAAGCTGCTGATCTTATTTTTCATTTATATGTATTATTAGAACATAGCAATGTTTCACCGGAAGAAGTTTTTGATGTGCTTTCCAAAAGAATGGTTGATGGAAAAAATAATTAAATGGTTGATATAAAAAACTATAACTCCGAAAATGTATTTGCAAAAATTTTAAAAGGGGAACTTCCTTGCAATAAGGTTTTTGAAAATGAACATGTGTTGGGATTTAAGGATATTAATCCACAGGCTCCAATTCATATTGTAATTATACCTAAGAAGAATTTTTGCAGTTACAGAGATTTTTCCAAAAATGCATCTCCTGATGAAATAGTTCATTTGATGAGAAGTATTGGTCAGATTGCAGAAAAGATGTCCCTGGATGAAGGTTATAGGATTATTTGCAACACAGGTGAAAATGGAGGACAAGAAGTCCCTCATATACATTTTCACTTATTGGGCGGTAAAAGCTTAGGAAGAATTTTACCTTAAGAAATTGTTTTTAAGACTTCATCCCAAAACTTTTCTTCTATTTTTATTCCTGAAAGTTCATTTATTTGTTTTATTCCTGTTGGGGATGTCACATTAATCTCTGTTAGTTTTTGATCAATTATATCAATTCCAACAAAGAAGAACCCATTTTCTTTTAAAGATGGTTCTAGTTTTCTACATATTTGAATTTCTTTAGTTGTTAAACCAGTTTTTTCTGCCTTACTTCCTAAATGAAGATTTGCAATAAATGAGCCTTTGATTGGAACTCGATTAACGCACCCAACAGGTTTTCCATTAATTAGTAGTATTCTTTTATCACCTTTTTTAACTCCCCTTAAATATTTTTGAAATATTAGAGGTTTTGTAAAATTTTCAGTGCTTTTTCTTATTTTTTTTTTGTTTCCTTTTTTCTTTTCATCTATCATGAAAATACCTTCCCCACCTTTCTCGTATAGCGGTTTCACTACAATCTTTTTATATTTTTTTATGAATGCAGAGATAATACTTTCTTTGCATGTAATTGTCGTATCAGGGATGAATTCTTTAAAATATAATGGATAAATCTTTTCGCTAAAATTTCTTATTCCATTCGGGTTATTAATAAAAAAGGGTTTTATTTCGTTATTATGATTTGATGTCCCTAGGAAATAAGTGTTTGTAATGTATTTCATATTAAAAGGAGGATCTTGCCTTATCAGAACGACATCAAATTTAGAAATATCTGTCGATTTTTTTATTTTACTAACTTTAATCATGTTATTTTTTAGTTCGAGTTTTGATGCATAAATTATGAGCTTATTATGATTAATTAATACGTCTTCTGGATTACAATACATTGATATATAGCCTCGTTTTAGTGATTCTAAAGCAAGTAAATAAGTTGAATCGGTCTCTTTATTAATTTTTTCAAGTGGATCCATTTGAAATAAGACTACTGGCATTTCTATCCTCTTTCTTAATTATGATTGGTGAAAAATATATGAAAGTAACTAGTTTTTTTACCCCTGAGATATTTTTAATATAATTTTCAATTATTTCTCTTTCTTCTAAATCTTTTGCAATTCCTAATACATAAACTATTCCTTTATAAGCTTTAATGGAGTAATTGTTACTATAGATCTTAAAATTTAATAAAAGAAGGGTTTTAACTTTCGATTCAAGAATTAAATCTTTAGTCTTGCTCACTACATCATAAACTTCATTTATCCTTATTTCATTAAAAATTTCTTTAATTCCTTTAATTTTCCATAATTCTTTTATTATAAACAATCTTTCATTATTTTCTTTTATTGCGCCAACCAGAAGTACTCTCCCTTGAGAAACACTAATACCTATATTAGTAATATTAGAGATTTTTAGTTTAAGGAGTTTAGTTTTTATTTTCGCATATATTAAAGCGTCGTCTATGCTGGATTTTACACCTTTTTCAGATATAGCTACGTTTCCTGCAATAGAAACAATTGAACTTCCGGCGCAAGATGAAAGAAAAAAACTTAGGGTTATTAAAAAAAAAATATTTATATTCATTTCAAAATTAGTTTATTATTTAATAATTATTTATGTATAGATTTTTAAAATTTTCTTTTTTATTTTTTTCCTCTTTTTGGATTGTTAGTTGTCAATTAAATGATACCCTCACAAAGATTAGAGAAAATATTACAATAAATATGAATGATGAAAAAAATATCGCCGTTAACCAGGAAGGAAAAAATAAAAATAAAAAGAAATCTAAATCACAAAAGAAACAAAAGGATAAAATTCTAGATTTCGAAAAACCCAAAATACCAAAGGAATTAGTAAAGAAGAAAAAAGAAATTGATGAAAATGTTATAACTTTGGTCCAACCAAAAATAGAAACAAAAAAAATTAAAGAAATTGAAAAAAAAAAAATAGTATCAAAAGAAATAGGGCTTTTATTCCCATTGACTGGAAAGGATGCTAAGCTTGGATATAACTTAATAAATTCAATTAGATATTATATTAATACGAGCGAAACTAAAGTTAAGTTTAAAGTTTTTGACACTAAAAGTTCAGAACAAGAAACTTTGAATGCGTTAAAAGAAGGTCTATCACACGGAATAAATATATATATTGGTCCTGTTTTTTCTCATGAGGCGTTATACATCAAGGAGTTTGCTGAGAAGAATGATGCTTTGATTTTTAGTTTTTCAACTGATAAGAATGCCATTTCTGAGAATATAATTATTACAGGATTAAGTTTAGAGGATGAGGTTAATTGTTTAGCAGAATATTCGAGAATTATTGGCCAGAAAAGTATTGGCGTCGTACTAAATGATGATAAATATGGAAATTTATTAAAGGAAACATTAGAAAATCTCAATCTTACTGACGGAGATTTAGATTTTTCTTTTTTAACGATTGACGAGTCAATAAATCTAGATGAAGAAATAAAAAGATTTAGTCATTACGAACAAAGAAAAAAAAATTTAGAGACTGAAATAGATAGAATTAGTTCACTTGATCTTGAAGAAAAAGAAAAATCCTTTCTAATCGATCAAACAAAAAAAAGGGAGACTTTTGGTAGTGTTCCTTATGATATGATTATGATAGGTGAGAGTGGAAGTAAATTGATTGAAATACTGGCTCTTTTTGCTTTTTATGACATTGATACTGGAAATACTAATTTTTTTGGAACCAGTATTTGGGAAGGGGTTGAGAAATTTAAAGAAAATGTTTTAGACAAAGCTTACTATGCAACAAGTTTAGTAAACAACAAAACTTCTTATAATAAAAGCTTTAGTCTTATGTTCTCAGAAAAACCCAATAATTTAAGTTATATAGTTTCTGATTTATTAGGATTTTTAGAGAAAAATATTAATGAGAAACAAGAACTAAAAATTAATACAAAAACATATGAAGGTGTGTTTAGTAAATACAAAATTAATAAGTTAGGTTATTTTCAAAGGAATATTGAGATAAATGAAATTGATAGGAATAAAGTTAACAAAGTTCACAGTTGTCCTTTGATGCCAGGCATATGATTTTTTATAATTTTTTTAAATGCATCGAATCTATGATCATTAAGCATTTTCTCCTTTTTATTCATTTCGCCGAAAGTGATTGTATAACCTTTTGGAACAAAAATAGGGTCATATCCGAATCCTTTTTTTCCTCTCATTGGCCATGAGATTTTTCCCTCAACTTTTCCAGAATAAGAATTAATCTCACCATTTTTCCATGCTAAAGTTAGATTACAGTAATATTTTGCAGAAAAATCTCTAGCATTGATATTTAAAAGATTACTATATATTTTTTTCATAGCACCCTTCCAGCCTCCATTTTTTTTTGCCCATCTTGCAGAATATATTCCTGGTTCGTCGTTTAGAGCCTTAACGCAAAGACCTGAATCGTCTGCTAAAACATTCAGTCCTGAGCTTAAACCACTTTTTGCTTTGATTATTGAGTTTTCTTTGAAGGTTTTTCCTGTTTCTTCAGGTTCTTCGATTCCTAAATCACTAGAAAAAATAATCTTTATTTTATAAGGTGAAAAAAGTTTTTTAAACTCTTTTACTTTCCCTAGATTATGTGTTGCGACAAGTAAAGGCTCATCAGTTTTTATCATATTTCCCATTTTTCAGCGTACTTAGATTGTATTTTAAATAGTTCGGCAATTCCATCCTGAGATATTTGATATAAATCATCAAATTCACTTTTGCTAATTGGTCTTTTTTCTCCTGAAACTTGAATCTCTACAATTCCAGATTTTTCTGAGAAAACAAAATTTGCGTCGGCTATAGCATTGGAGTCTTCTATAAAATCTAGGTCTAAAAAACAACCTTCATCTAGGAGACCCGCAGAAACTGCGGCAACTTTATCAAATATTGGATTTTGTTTTAATAATCCTGAATTTATTAATTTTCCTACTGCAATACATAACGCGATAAATGCTCCTGTAATACTCGCAGTCCTAGTGCCACCATCTGCTTGAAGAACATCACAGTCTATGGTTATCTGAATATTTGAAAGTTTCTTTAGGTTAATGATAGACCTAAGAGATCTTCCTATTAGTCTTTGGATTTCCATGGTCCTACCAGATTGTTTTCCAAGTTTAACTTCTCTTGTAGTTCTTTCTTTCGTGGCTGTTGGTAGCATATTATATTCTGCGGTAACCCAGCCTTCCCCTGTTTTTTGTAACCATTTTGGGACATTTTTTTCAATTGTAGCCGTGCATATAACTTTAGTATCCCCAAAACTTATTAGACATGCCCCATCGGCAAATTTATTAATGCTTGTATCAACAAGTACTTTTCTTAGTTCATTATGTTTTCTATTGAAATTTCTCATACTTTTAAATATTAATACTATACATATCTTAGTTTATCTTGAATGTTTAAATAGTACTTATAAAACAATAAAACGAAAGCAATGTTGAAAAAAAAATCATCACCAATAATAGAACTTGATAGACGTTCAAAAGAAATCTTTAGTCTTATAGTTGATGATTATGTTAATACTGGAGATCCAGTTGGTTCAAGAAAATTATCCTCTAAGTTAGAAGAAAAATTATCACCAGCTTCAGTACGAAATGTTATGTCAGATCTACAGGATGCTGGATTACTGACTTCAACTCATTCATCAGCTGGAAGAGTGCCAACAGATTTAGGCATGCAATTTTTTGTAGAGGGATTACTTCAAGTTGGCAAGTTATCCAACAATGAATGTCTAAAAATTAAAAAAAAATTTTTGGGAAATTCTAGGAGTTTTGACCAGATATATGATGATGCAATTCATATGTTATCTGGGCTATCAGATTGTGCAGGATTAGTTTTAGCCCCAAAGTTAGAGGGAGGGATGAAACACATAGAGTTTGTTCCAGTTGGAACTGAGAAAGCATTAGTAATAATGGTATCTGAAACTGGATTAATTGAAAATAGAATAATTAAAACTCCAAAAGGCCTTCCTAATTCAGTTTTAATTGAAATAACTAATTATTTAAATTCTAAATTAAGAGGTAGAACATTATCTGAGAGTCAACGAATCATTGAAGGTGAAATAAAAAATGATCGAAAAGATTTAGATAAAGTTTCTAAGAGACTCATTGACCAAGGTATAGCTTGTTGGGCAGATGTTAACCAAAAAAATAAATTAATTGTTACAGGTACTTCAAAACTTTTAGAGGATGTAACTGCATTAGAACAACTTGAGAATATTAGAATATTAATAGAAAGACTTGAGAATAAAGAGAATTTAATGGGCATCATAGAAGAAACTCAAGAAGCAGAAGGTCTTCAAATTTTTATTGGTGCGGAAAATAATCTTTTTGGTATGACAGGGTGCTCTACTATAATCAGTCCATTTAAAAATAAAGATAAAGAAATAATCGGAGCAATTGGTGTGGTTGGACCCATGAGAATTAATTATGCTAAAATAATCCCAGTAGTTGACTACACGGCAAAACTATTAGGAAAAAGTTTTAATATTTAAAGGAGAACAAGATGAACAAAGAAGAAGATCAAAAGGTAAAAACTAATGTGGATAAAAAGATTGAAAAAGAACAAGTAATAAGTAAGGAAGATGAAATCTTAAAAAATTCAAATATGGACAGAATCTTCTCATTAGCCCGATTTTGGCCTTTAAATATTAAGAAAGAAAAAGTTGAAATTGAAAAGAAAAACTATGAAGAATTAAAATTAAAGTTAAAAGAAACAGAGGATAGAGTATTGAGAACCCTTGCTGAAAATGAAAACTTAAGGAAAAGGCATCACAGGGAATTAGAAGAAAGCAGGAAATATGCCTCTAAAAACTTTGCTTTTTCACTCTTGACTATTGCTGATAATTTCCAAAGAGCGATGCAATCAATTCCAAACGATATTTCAGAAGATAATCAGAGCATACAAAACCTTGTCGAAGGTATCAAGGCTATTGAAAAGGAATTCTATGATATATTTGAAAAAAATGGTATTATAGCATTTTCTTCAGTAAATAAAAAATTTGATCCTGATCTTCATCAAGCAGTCTCTCAGATAAATAGTGAAATTAAAGAAGGATTAATTGTTGAAGAGTTACAACAAGGTTTTAAGATTGCAGATAGACTTTTAAGACCAGCAATGGTTGTTGTATCAAAAGGGAAACAAAAGAAATAATTAAAAATTTAACATATCCCTTGATTTTTATAATCATTATATATTATAAGTAGTAAACTTCTTCTTAATAGTGCCAAAATCGGGCTAATGAGAAGATTCTGTCCATATTTTAAGGAAGAAAAGGAGCTAATATGAGCGCTATAATAGGCATTGACCTTGGTACAACCAATTCATGTGTTGCAATCATGGATGGTAAATCACCGAAAGTAATCGAAAATGTTGAAGGATCAAGAACTACACCGTCTATGGTTGCATTTGCAGACGGAGATGAGAAACTTGTTGGTCAACCAGCAAAAAGACAATCTGTTACAAACCCTGAAAAGACACTATTTGCAATTAAGCGTCTTATAGGAAGAAGAATGAATGATGCATCTGTCAAAAAAGATGCTGAAGTACTTCCATATAAAATTGTTGCTGGAGATAATCAAGATGCATGGGTTGGCATTGATGACCAAAAATTTTCCCCTAGCCAGATAAGTGCAATGATTCTCCAAAAGATGAAAGAAACTGCAGAGAAATATCTTGGTAAGCCGGTTAAAGAAGCAGTAGTAACTGTTCCAGCGTACTTTAATGATGCACAAAGACAGGCCACTAAAGATGCAGGTAAAATTGCTGGTCTTGATGTTAAAAGAATAATAAACGAACCAACAGCTGCAGCATTAGCTTATGGACTTGATAAGAAAAAAACAGGAACAGTTGCTGTTTATGATCTAGGCGGTGGTACATTTGATATTTCGATTCTTGAAATAGGAGATGGTGTTTTTGAGGTTAAAGCTACCAATGGTGATACGCAATTAGGTGGCGAAGACTTTGATAATACACTTATTGATTACTTTGCTGAAGAATTTAAGAAAGAACAGTCAATAGATTTAAAGCAGGATAAATTGGCACTCCAACGTCTAAAAGAGGCAGCAGAAAAGGCTAAAATTGAACTTTCAACGGCACCACAGACGGAGGTAAATTTACCATTTATAACTGCTGATGCTTCAGGCCCGAAACATTTAAATATTAAATTATCAAGATCAAAATTTGAGGCGCTTGTTTCTAAATTAATTGATAGAACTATAGAACCGTGTAAAAAAGCACTCAAAGATGCAGGTTTAAATGCTGGCGAGATAAATGATGTTATCCTGGTTGGAGGAATGACTAGAATGCCAAAAGTTATAGAGCAAGTTAAAAATTTCTTTGGGCGAGACCCAAATAGAAGTGTGAATCCTGATGAGGTTGTTGCTCTAGGTGCAGCTGTTCAGGGTGGAGTTCTAAGTGGAGATGTAAAAGATGTACTTCTTTTAGATGTTACCCCTTTATCTTTGGGAATAGAGACACTTGGTGGGGTTTTCACAAAACTTATTGAAAAAAATACCACGGTCCCAACTAATAAAAGCCAAATTTTTTCAACAGCTGAAGATAATCAATCGGCTGTTACAATTAGAGTATTTCAAGGTGAGAGACAAATTGCAGCTGATAATAAACTTTTGGGTCAATTTGATTTAGTTGGAATACCTCCCGCTGCAAGGGGCACACCGCAAGTTGAAGTTACTTTTGATATTGATGCTAATGGTATTGTTAAAGTTTCTGCAAAAGATAAAGCAACTGGTAAAGAGCATCAGATTCAGATTAAAGCATCTGGAGGATTATCTGACGAAGAAATTGAAAAAATGGTTAAGGATGCTGAAGCAAATGCAGAGGCTGATAAACAAAAACTTGAATCTATAGAAGCCCGAAATAATGCTGACTCCATCGTTGTTAGTACAGAAAAAAATCTCAAGGACCATGGAGAAAAGCTACCAAAAGAAGATAAAGAAAAAATTGAAAAATCTTTGGAAGAACTAAAAAAACTATTAGAAGATGAGAAAGCAGATGTAAAGATACTAAAAGAAAAAACAGATGCATTAGTTCAAAGTTCCATGAAACTTGGAGAAATTCTTTATAAAGAGGCTCAGGAAAAAGCTGAGAAAGAAAAAAATGCTTCTGATAATTCACAGTCCAGTAAATCTGCAAAGTCTAAGACCAAGGCTAAAGGTAAAGATAAAGATGCAAAAGTGGTTGATGCAGACTTTGAAGATGTTACTGATACAAAAAGTAAAAAGAAAGATGATGATAAATCAACAGGAACCTCGGCTTAAATATTAAATGGCTAAACAAGATTTTTATGAACTATTAGGAGTCGACCGCTCTGTTGATAGTGGAACTCTCAAGAGCGCATACAGAAAATTAGCTATGAAATATCATCCAGATAGAAATCCGGGAGATAAATCTGCAGAAAAAAAGTTTAAAGATGTTTCTGAAGCATATGAAGTTTTGTCAAACCCAGAAAAAAAATCAGCCTATGATCAATATGGACATGACGCCTTCAATGCCTCCCAATCTGGTGGTGGAGGATTTTCATCGGAAGGTTTTGGAAGCTTTTCAGATATCTTTGAGGACTTTTTTGGTGATGTCTCAGGAAGATCTCCAAGGCAAGAAAGAGGGCAAGACTTAAAATATGAGATTTCTATTGATCTGAGAGAAGCATATCTTGGTGTAAAAAAGGAAATTTCTTATGAGACACTAATAACATGTGAACAATGTCGAGGTACTGGATCGGAGAATGCACAAGGAGTAAGTAATTGTGGAACATGTGGAGGAACGGGAAGGACTAGGGCTTCACAAGGTTTTTTTACTGTTGAGAGAACATGCCCCAGTTGTGGAGGATCTGGCCAGATGATTACCGATCCATGTGATGGTTGTTCGGGAGAGGGAAGGAAAAGAAAGAATAGGAAAATAGAAGTTAGTATTCCAACAGGTGTTGATGACGGGAGTAGGATTAGATTGTCAGGTGAAGGTGCAGCAGGACAAAATGGCTCTCAACCTGGAGACTTATATTTATTTGTAAATATTGAGCCACACTCGTTATTTGAAAGGGATGGAACCAATATATTCTGTAATGTTCCTATTTCAATCGTAGAAGCGAGTTTAGGGGGTGCAGTGGAAGTCCCTACTGTTTCAGGAGGAAGAGCAAAAGTAAAGATTCCAAACGGGACTCAAACAGGTGATCAATTAAGATTATCAGGAAAAGGAATGCCTGCTTTAAGATCAACTTCATTTGGAGATATGATAATCTCATTGATTGTAGAAACACCGACAAATCTCTCTGAAAGGCAAAAAGAAATTCTTAGAGACTTTGGTGAAGAATCTGGTCATAATAATAATCCAGAAGGAAGTGGCTTTTTTTCAAAAGTTAGAGATTTTTGGGATGATTTAAAAAATTAAAAAGTTATATAAAAAATGAAAAAAATAAAAGTAGGTATTCTTGGCCCAACTGGAAGAATGGGAAGAAGCTTACTTAAAGAAAAAGAATTATTTCCTACCATTATTATTAATGCCTTATGTGAATTTAAAAATCATAAAGATATAGGTAAAGAAATGTCAGGCATAAGGTTAACTGATGATCTGAATGATTTAATCTTAGACTCAGAGGTAATTATAGATTTTTCAGTTCCTAAAGCAACATTAGCTTTGATGAGAATGTTAAAAAAGAAAAAGAAAAAAGACATATGTTTGATTACTGGTACAACAGGATTTTCAAAACAAAACTTAGTGGAGTTTAGAGAATTTTCTAAAGGTTTGAGAATTATGCAATCTTACAATATGAGTATTGGAGTAAACCTCTTATTAAGTTCAGTTGAGTTCTTTTCTGAAAAGCTTGGCAAGAATGTTGATATTGAAATAATCGAGACTCATCACAAGTATAAGAAAGATGCTCCATCGGGTACAGCTTTAAGTATAGGAGAAGCGGTTAAAAAGGGTAGAAAATTATTTGAAAAAAGTAAATTTGTTTATCGTGGTCTGGAGTTTAATAAAGAAAGGGAAGATGGGGAGATCGGATTTTCATCTATCAGAGGCGGTGATGTTGTTGGGGAGCACACAGTTCATTTTATAATGAATGGAGAGAGAATAGAGGTTACTCATAAAGCAAGCAAACGAGAGATTTTTTCAAGAGGAGCATTGCAGTCAGTGAGTTGGTTAATAAAGCAAAAACCAGGATTGTATAATATTCAGGATATGTTAGTTTCAAAAAAAAAATAAAAAGGTAATTGACTAATGAGAAGTTTTTTTAAATATCTATTTTCCTTTGTTATGTTTCTCTTTGTTTTGTCTTGTGAAGAGAAGTTATCCGAAGAGGATATTAGCGACTATAAAAAATTAATGGATATCAGACTTGGACATTTGGGAAATGCGCTTATTATGCAGGGTAGATTATTAGACTCGTATAATCTCAGTAGCTTTAGAGCTGATGAAGATCATTTCAAAGAAGCAGAAGAGATAATCAAGGGTCATTTAGAAAGTTTAGGAAGACCAGATGAGTTAAAACAGCTTAATATACCTAATAATGTAAAGATAAGAAATCTGCATCAATTAATAATAGAATCGTCTGAATTGATGATTTCTGCAATGAACACATTAGAGGATCAGGCCTGGATTGGTGGCTCAGTAGGTTTTGCTGAAGTTGCTGTTGATAAAGCTCGTTATAATTTTCAGACGGTAATCAAAGACATCTATAAACCAAAAGAAGATGTAAAACCAGTACTTGAACACAAAGAATATGACGTTGGAGAAAAACCTAAGAAAGTATTTGAATAAAATCTGCTAGATTTCTTTTCTACCAGAATGTACGCTGAAAACACCTAAAACAATTAAAACCAGTCCAAGAACTAGACTAATATTGATTGTTTCATTTAAAAATAAATATGACCAAAGAAGTCCAAAACATGGAATAAAAAAATTGCTTTGACTAGCAAATCCAGCACTCTGTTTTTTGATAAGCGAAAAGAAAATGACTACGGCAAAACCCGTGCAAATAATGCCTAAAAAAATACAAGAAAGAAAGCTTTTATAACTTATATCATGGAAATTATATTCCATGGATGAATATGAGAAACTAAAGGAAATAATAAATACTGGTAAAGAGATGATGGTTGCTATAATTGTAGATGTTGTTGCTACTTGAAGTGAGTTCATGTGAGCTACAGTTTTTACACAGTTTGCTGAAAAAGCATAAAATAATGCAGCTAATATAATTAAAAAGCTTGAAAGGAAGTTTATATCTGAAAAATTACTTGAGGTTGTTCTATTATAAAAAATAACTACAATCATACCAATAAATCCAAGTAACAGCCCTAACGAAATTTTTTTATTAATTTTTTCATGTTGGTCAACAAAGTGGGCTATTAAGAAAGTAAAAAGAGGCATGGTTCCAATTAAAGTAGCAGCAATAACACTGTCAATCTTGGTTTCACTCCAACTAATAAGGTTAAATGGAAGCACATTCCCAAGAATAGCGATGATTATGATCTTATTGATCTGACCCTTGATTAGTAGCTTTTGTTTTTTGATGGTTTTTAGATATATGACTAAAAAAATTGAAGCTATCAATAACCTTGAGAAAGTTACTAGAGTTGGATGGATTGTTTCCACTGAAATTTTAATAAACAAAAAAGAGCTACCCCATATTCCTGATAATAAGAATAGTCCGATGTAATCAATTACTCTTACTTTAGAAAGCATAAGTATTATATATTATTTGTTGCTCTATATTTATGGATAGATTTACTGATAGTGTCTTTTAGCTTTTCTTTAGCAACTTGATTTAAAAACGACCCAATTGAAACTACTTTGTCACCGGACCTAATCAGTAATTGAGTATTTTTATTTTGCGTAATTAATTCAACTTTAGCCCAATATGGATTTAATTCCCATTCCTGTAATTTTCCTGACGGGAAACCTCTGGAAATTTTAAATTTCTCTGAAACAATTGAAAGTCTTTCATAGATTTCCCCTCTTCTATAACTAACCTTAAATGCTATGTAAATTAGTACTATATCAAGGCCAAAAAAACCGAATACTGGCCAAGCACCCAGAAACCAGAATATGATTCCACCAGTTAAGCATAATATTGTTACAATTAGCATTAGAATTTTAAATCCTTTTTTTGATAAGCTTCTATGCGGAGAGATAGTTAAATTTAGAAATGTTGTTTCAGGCATAATAATAATATAAATATTTTTTATAATATTTAAAGAGTATGACTATACACGATATAATTATGTTTTGATTATTAAATTAATTAAATCATTAGATAATGACTTTTTAGTAGACCAAAAAAATGCATTGTATTAAGTTATTTGGGTTAATAATTATAATATCCGCAAATTGATGGAAAAAATTAAGAAAATTTTGGGAATGGGGAATGCTGTTTTAGACATAATATTCTCCTCAGATGATAATGAAATTAAAGATCTTGGTTTAACAAAAGGTCAGATGAGTATAGTTGATCAAAAAACTTCAGATAAAACAATTTTAGGTTTAGAGGTAAAAAAAAAAAGTTCTGGTGGTTCTGTAGCTAACACAATAGCTGGTATAGGAATACTGGGTCAAGACGTATTGTTTTGCGGCAGGGTAAGGAATGATAAAATTGGCCAAGATTTTATCGAAGATATAACAAAAAGCGGCGTTGAATATTTATGTGAGCCAGCAAATGAAGGCCCACAAACGGCAAAATGCTTAGTTTTTGTTACAGATGATGGAGAGAGAACTATGCAAACTTTCTTGGGGGCTAGCGTAAACTTAGAGGCTTCAGATATCAAGGAGGAGTATTTTAATAATGTATCTATACTAATTATAGAGGGTTATTTATGGAGTTCAGAATCCGCAAGGAATGCAATTTTAAAAACTGTAGAATTTGCAAAGAATAATAATATTAAAGTTGCTTTTTCGCTTTCAGATGCAGGACTTGTCGAAGCTTTTAAACAAGATTTCAGAGAATTTATAAAAAAATATGTAGATATTTTAATTGGTAATGAATCAGAATTTTTTGCATTATTTAATCAAAATAACAATGATGAGTTGAAAGAAAATGTATTTGAATTAGTAAAATTAGCAGTTATGACAAGTGGGAGTAAGGGGGCTATACTTTTTAATAATGATAATTTTAAAACTTTTAGTTCTTTTCCAAATGATAATATTTTAGACTCTACTGGAGCTGGTGATATGTTTGCAGCAGGATTTTTATTTAAATTAAATCAAGGAAAATCACTCGAAGAATCAGTCACGTTTGGTTGTAATGTTGCGTCCAAGATTTTATCCCAATATGGAGCCAGACCTGATAAAGAAATGTTTAAAGAGTTTACTAGTGTTTAATGCTTAATCATTTTTTCGATAGCAATTATTACTGATTTAACTGGGATCACATTTATATCTGAACTGTAATTATAATTTTTAGAGGATATAACTATATTTTTTTGTAGATTGTATGGTGCAAATTTTGTGGCATTGGTTTTTCCAAATAGAGAAATAATTGGAATATCAGCCGTTGCTAATAAATGTCCACAACCAGTATCGTTTGAAATTCCAAAGTCACAAAGTCTAGCAAATAAGATTGTATGGATAGGAGAGATTTTTTTAATCTCTGTTTGAAGTGGAAAAGAAGCAAATGGAAATTCTTTTTTTAGAATAGGAAAGTAATCTGTTTCATTAGGTCCTAAAAAAAATACAGGCAAATATTCTTTCTTAATTAAAAATTGTGATACTTCTATAAATTTTTCTACGGACCATTTTTTCCAACTTACTGATGCACCCGGACATATTGCTACTTTTTTTCCGGGATATTTTTTATCAAAGTTTTCCTGTTGTTTCTTATAGTCTTTAATAGATAGTTTTTCTAATATTGTTTGTTTTTTGTAAGTTAAAAGATGACTCATTCTAACCAATTCTTCAGCTAGACTAACATCTTTATGTGCTTTTGATTCTATATCTGAAAAAAAATAATTTGCACACGAAGAAAGAAAAATCTTTGTTTGAATTTTTTTAATAACAAGGGTTGTCAAGACTCTTTTCTGTGTATCGATAACTATATCAAATTTTTTTCCAGGAAAAATTGTTTTAAACAAATCAGAAAACTTACTTCCTAAATCAGCGTTGTCAATTACCTTATTAATAAGCCCTTTGCCTATTATATTTAACTGACTATTTAAAGTTGATTTTCCTTTACCTGCTAACCAGGTGATATGACTATTTGGGAAGATTTTTTTAAGATTTCTGAGAAATGGAAGTTTTATAAGTGCGT
>JAOOJU010000039.1 GCA_028407765.1 Rickettsiales bacterium | reverse complement strand
TTTTAAAGATAATTGGGGGAGAGCAAGGCCAATTCATGTTGAAGAATTTAACGGTGATAAAACTTATACACCCCCTTTTTATTTCAGTGACCAGTGTCAAAAGAATTGTTCATGGATAGGTGGTGAGACATCTGCTGCTTTTTCTTTCATGGTTGGATTCATGGTTTTAAAAAAACCTCAATTATTCATTAAAGTTAACATTTTATTTGGATTAATGGTTACGTTTTGTAGGATGGCAATGGGAGGACATTTCTTCAGTGATAATTTATTTGCAGCGATATTTATGGTTTATTTAGCATTACTTTATAGAAAAATATCATTTTATTTAGTAAAACGGAATCGATAAATTATAATTTTAAGGTCCTTATGAGTGAGAGATTAGGTGAAATATTCAATACTTTTAATTGTTGATGAAAAGATTAGTAGTTCCAATCAAGTATTAGGGCTTACGAATGCAATCAGTATTTCAAAGAAAAATTTAAATTTTAAAACCCTAAACAGCCATAAAGTGGTTCCAGGGATTCTTCCAAATTGGATCATTTATTACCTGCTAAAATTTAAATTAATAACGTTAGATTCAAAATTTAGATCCAATGACATAGATCTTATTATTTCATGCGGAAGAGTATCATCCCCCATAAGTTTATTTATAAAAGAAAAAATTGGATGTAAGAATATTCACATATTAGACCCATATTTTAAAAGAGAAGAATTTGATAAAATTATAATTCCTAAGCATGATGAGTATAAGAAGTCTAATAATTTCGTTGAAATTATTGGAGCAATTGTCAATGAAGGAAATAAGAATATCTCATTAAAAAAAAGAAAATATTTTGAAAAAAATTTACTTATAAATAAGAGTAAAAAGATAATTACTATACTCTTAGGTGGGAGTGGAAGGAGCTCTAGATTTGACCAAAATGATACTGAGAGATTAATAAGAAACCTTAGAGAAATTGATAAAAATAAATTCCAATTTTTTTTTCTCTACTCAAGGAGAACCCCTTATCTTTTAAAATATAGTATTAGAAATGCATTCGCTAATAATTCATTTATTGGGAGTTATGAAATCGATAATCCTTATTGGTATTTAATACTTAATTCTGATTTTTTTATTGTTTCATCAGATTCTGTATCTATGACGTCAGATGCACTATCAACAATGAAACCTGTGTTTATTTTCCGTTTAAAAAAAATGAAAAAAAAAATATTCAATTTCCAAAATTATTTGATTAAGAAAAAATTAACCAGGGAATTTACTGGCAAGATTTATAGTTGGAAGTCTAAAAAGGTCTCTGAAGGAAAAAGAATCGTGAAGCAAGTATTAGCTAATTTATAGAATACAATTTACCAACGATTATGAACCCAGATCCATTGTTCAGGATTCTTTTCAACCCAAGATTCAATGTATTTATTAAGATAATTAATAATCTTTAGTTCAGTCCCTAATTCCATTATTTTCATGTAACTTACTTCAGGGTAATATTTGATTGAAAAATTTGTGCCTTTTTCTCTTTTACATATTGCTGGAATAATTGGGCATTTAAATTTAATCGCAAAACGTGCTATTGCTGATGCAGTCATTGCTTCATGGCCAAAAAATTTAGTCTTGATTCCATCATTCATTTTTTGATCCATTAACATACCAATGTTACCTTTATTTTTCTTTAGAACTTTGATACATTCTTTCGCACCCGAAGGACCCTTCTTTATTAAATCAACACCATATTTATTTCGTATTTTCCTCAATAAGTTATCAATTAGAGGATTATTAGGTGGTCTATAAATAAATGATATGGAATATCCTGACTCTGTTAAGGGATGTGAAGTTAATTCCCAGTTTCCTATATGTGCAGAAAAAAATAAACAGTTTTTATTTTTTTTAAGCGGGTTTATTAAGTTTGTAATTCCTTCGATTTTAATATTTTTGTTATTTAAAGTATTGATTTTATCTAGATGTGGGTATTCTCCTATCACTCTTCCAAAATGAAACCACATACGCCTTATAATCACTTTTTTTTCTTTTAGTGTTTTTGATGGAAATACTTTATTTAGATTATCCAATGCTATTTTATTTTTTAGAGAAAAATTTCCATATATAAAAAATAGAATCCCACCGAACAGAGAAGAGAACTTCAAACCCAGTAGCTTGCAACATTTATAAAAGGAAAAAAGTAGAGAATATTCTAAAAGATTTTTAATTTTTTTTTTCATCTTATTTATAAATCATTAAATTTGTAATTAAATTATATAAGAAAATTATACTTATCGAAAAATATTTATTTATTCTGAAAGAATAAATCTAACAGGTATTATTAATTGATCTTTTATATTTGTTGTTCCTGAACGAGCAGGAATAAAATACCACTTCTTTATAGTTTTTATACTTATTTCGTCTAGTAATTTATGTCCACTAGATTTTTTTATATTTATCTTATCAACCAAACCATTTTTATTCACTAAAACATTTACTGTTAGATTACCTTGCCAACCTTTTTTTCTAGCTATTAATGGATAGGGAGGATGAGGGTTATTAATTGATCCAACTTTATATATTGCTTTTGAATTTTTTTTTTTAGTGCCTTTGTTAATTGTTTTCTTTGTAACAGTTATTCTTTTATCTTGTTCATTTTTCTTAATGTAAAACTCTTTATTTAAGGTTTTATTATTATAAATAATATTAGGATTATCTTTAAAATAATTTTTTTTAATTGTTTTTTTTTTTTCTATATGAGATTTATTTTTTTCAATTTCATTAGTTTTTTCTTCTTGTTTTTCGTTGTTTATGTTCGTATTTGCTTTTAAGCTGACTACTTCTACAAGTAACATAGATGTATCAGACTTTTTAATCTCGTTATTTTCAATAAAAATGAAAAGAATTAAAAGGAAGTGTATCCCAAATGATATAATTAAATATTTTGAAATATTTTCTTTCATTTCATTTTATCTAAAAGTCCCTACTTATTTTTAAAAGCATATTAAACTCCGAAAGAGGATATGTGTTATATGCATTGAAAGTTGACGCGCTACCAACAGCATAATTATAATAACTCTTATCTAAAACATTATTTGCAGCTAATGAATACTTAAAACCTTTTAGTTCTCCTTTAATGCCCATATTTAAAAGATAATATTCTTCTATCTTAACTTGAAAATTTTTAGTATCGTTAATCATTCTGGTAGATCCCTTATAATATAAATTAGAATACAAACTTAAGTTATCAGTTAATTTTAAATTTACTTCAAAATTATTTGTAAGACTAGGAACCCCGGGTATTTCTTTTCCTTTATATACCCCTGCTCGCATCTTGGCTTTAGCAAATGTAAAAGAATTTGTGAGGTAAATATACTGGTTAAGTTGATAATTAGCAGATGATTCAAATCCATATCTCTTTGAATGAGGAAGATTTTTATTCTCAAAATCCACAGAATCATAATAAATTTCTGCTCTTAAATTCATATAATAAAAAGCATTAGATATGTTAAATTTCTGATATTTAAATTTATGTCCTATTTCAATATCATTTGAAACTTGTGATCTTAACTTAAAATCATGGCTAACATTATATTCATACTGACCAATCCTTTGGTCAACATTTGGATAAGTAAAACTTCTTCCTAACCTGGAAAAAATTAAACCATATAAATCTAAATCCTTTTCATAACCAAAATGGAAGGCATATTGAGGATCATATGAAAGAGAATCAGAATTGCTTGTTCTGAATGCTCCACTAGCTGGTCCAACAAAATCTGTTGCCTTTAACCAGTTACCCTGAATTCTTCCTCCAAAACCTAATTTACTTGATGTATTTAAAATAGTTTCAGAATTGAAATAAAAACCCAAACTTGAATCAGAAAATTTGTAAACTTGTTTTGTAGGAAATCCGTCTGAAGCCATTCTATCAGAGTGATAGTATGTGTAGCTTGAATCCATACCTGCAATCGTATTGAAATCTATACCATAGAATTGATTTTTTAATTTAATTTTAGGGTTATATGATATGACATCCATTTCTGTATCAGTTGTTGAAGAGCTCAAAAATAAACCTTGAGATTTATTAAATCTATAACTT
This sequence comes from Rickettsiales bacterium, assembly GCA_028407765.1. GTDB lineage: Bacteria > Pseudomonadota > Alphaproteobacteria > Methylaequorales > Methylaequoraceae > TMED211. The sequence goes on along the minus strand of JAOOJU010000039.1, from coordinate 4,942 downwards.
GCGTCATTTATAATCTCAAAACTATTATTATAGTTATGAGAAGAACTTATAAAGACTTTGTGACCATGCTTTGTTGCAAAATCTTTTGGTGTATCGGTCGATCTTGGGTCAATTAGAAATCCATTTAATCCATTTAAAGAACCAGCTGAATAAGAATAAACGGGAACATCTCCAGGAAGTTCAACATAATTATCAAAAGCACTTATGTTTATGTGAAAGGTGGTTTTATCATTTATTAAACCATTTAATTCAACATTCCCATTTTTTTGGCGTAGACCGTTATTTCTCCTGTAACCATCTGAAACGGCATAGCTTGAGTTGCCGGTAATTGAAAATTCTTCAAATGATTTCGTTCCACTTACATAACCTTCAAACTGTCCATATGAACCAGTTGTTGTTGAAGCAAAATATTTATCATCTACTCCTGGCAGTTGGTCGGTAATAATATTAATTGCACCAGCTGTTGCTCCTCCGCCGTATAAAACACTTGCACTGTTGCCTTTGATAACTTCAATTCTTTCTACACTATTTATTGGAATGGTTGTAAAGTCGACAAAACCAGAATCAATGTTTGATAGTTTATGCCCATTTAACAAGATAACTGTATTTGACTTTGCTGTATCAGCAAATCCTCTTATGTCTATACTCTCGTAGGAACCAAAACCGTTTCCGTACAAACTTTTAAATTCAATCCCTGGTAATTTTGATATTATTTTAACCAGAGAGTCTCCAGGATAATTTTGGATTTCCTCTTTTGTTATTATATTTGTTGATCCACCTAGTAGTTGATTGTTTATTAATTTTGATGAAGTAATTATAATTTCATCTTCTAAATCTTGTGAGAATAATTCAGCGTATATTGTGGTACTGATAAAAAATAGAAATATAAAGGTTTTTTTCATTCACTTCTCCTGTTTAATAAAATGCTTTAAACACATTTTATTGATTAAAAAAAGTGGGTAATTTTGGCCCACTAAGGTAATTATCACGTCACCTCAATGGAAATCCACACCAGAAGACCTACCCGTAGTCTGATAGAATGACGCTAAATTGGCAGGTTTCCTGACTCGTTTTCATCAACTATCTAACCTTCCCGATTGCTCAGTGGTAAATATAAATAGTCTCGAACTTACAGTAGCGGGGGCTGCTTCAGAATTACACTGAATTCCCTTTTAACTCATGCTACAGAGCACCAATTAGTGGTTTAAAAATAGATCACGAACAGATATAAATCAAGAATTAATTAATTATTATTATAACTGGTGGTGTAAGCCCAAACTTATTTTTTTCTTTTGCACATTTAATTAAAGTAGTTGCTATTTTTTTTTGAGAGGTCAACGATACATTCTTAATGATTTCAACAGCTGTTTCTTTGCTTCTGCCATTATTTATAAGTTTTTTTGCAATTTCTGAAATTTGTGAAAGGCCCATGTAAATTATTAACTTTCCATTTATTCCAGCAATTTTTTTAAAATTTAATCTTGGAAGTTCAGAATCAATTGCTTTATGACCAGTTATTAAACAAAATTCAGTAATCCTATCTTTGTTGATGTTATCATTAAAATCAATTGCTTGCTGAGATGAAGTTATACCGGGAAAAATTTGAAAAGGTATTTTATTTTTTTGAAGCGATTCCACTTCTTCTGCTCCTCTTCCAAATATTAAAGGGTCACCACTCTTTAATCTTAATACTCGTTTTTTTTTTTTTGCGTGAGATATCATCCATGAAATAATTTGTTCTTGTGTACAAGATTTATTTGTGAACGATTTACCTGCAAATATTAAATTAGTTCTTTTATTTGAGTTTGTTAAAATTTCCTTATTCACAAGACCGTCATATATAATAACGTCGGCATACTTTATACAATTTTGAACTTTTAGTGTTATGAGGTTAGGGTCACCCGGACCGGCACCAGCAATTATTACCGAACCTTTTATGAAATTTTTTTTAGGAAAAAAAATATTTTTAAACATAATTTTTAAATTAAATATATCATAATAATATTTGTTATGAAAAAAAATATTATTAGATTTAAGAATTTAGAAGTTATACTGGCTGGTAAAACTATTTTAAAAGATATTTCATTTACTTTAACGGAGAGTGAGTCACTATGTATTATAGGAGAAGGCTCATCAGGAAAGACTACATTATTAAAAAGTATTTTAGGTTTAGTGCCAATCTCATCAGGAGAAATTCTAATCAATGAATTCTCTTTAAGTAAAAAAAATTATTCAATTGATAACTCTTATTTAACAAAATTTGGTGTTGTTTTTCAAAAAGACGCATTATTTGACAGCCTCTTAGTTTGGGAAAATATAATGTTTAGAAAATTAAATTTAAATTTAAGAAAGAAAGACTTAGTTTACGAGGCAAAAAACCTTTTAAAAAAAGTAGGTATGGACGAACAAACATGTTTTTTATATCCATCAGAACTATCCGGTGGTATGAAAAAGAGAGTTGGTATTGCAAGAGCTGTTTCAACTCACCCCAGTTTTCTTGTTTTGGATGAGCCCACGGCAGGTTTGGATCCAATAAAAACAAATAAAATATTTAATATTATAAAGAACCTTTCTGAAGAATTTAATGTAACTGTAATTGCTATTACTTCTGACATGAAAGGGGCATTAAAGTATTTTAAAAAAATTTTGATGTTAAAAGATAGCAAAGTTCATTGGCATGGATACAGTAAAGATGCAAAAGAACAAAAAAAAATAGGTTTGCAGGAAATGTTAAAAAAAATTTGAATTTATTTTCTGATTAATTCTGCACACCCTACTGTAGCGTCTATTCCAGACTCAACATAACATGCACTTATCTTATTTTTTCCAAGAATTTTACCAAGGTTATAACCTCTACTATTAGATGCAACCCATGTAATTGTTGTATTGTCTGGATGAATGATACCATAAAAATTTTTTGTGCCGTCTGAATATGTAAAGCTTCCTTTGAACCTTCTATCGGTTTGTTCTAAAATATCGACTTTCTTTTGCCATGATTTCATTCCCTTTAATTCAGAAAATGTATTATTAGCACCTTCCCATTTTCCAATAAGGTTTGGTACAGCATCCGCTCTAATTTTTTGAGGAGAAATAAAAAGCAAAATGAGAATAATTATAATTTTTTTCATATCACATGATGTATAAATATTTAATAACATTAAAATAATAATAATACATTAAATTTCAATATATTGATATATGTCTTTAAAATTCTTAAAACTTTATAAATATTATTTTTCTAAGAAATTAATTTTTATTTTTTTAATGGGAATTGCTAGTGGTATTCCTTTATACCTAATTTTATCGACATTGATGATTTGGTTAACAAGAGAGAATATAGATCTTTCAACAATTGGTTTGTTTTCACTTACACAAATTCCTTGGAGCCTAAAGTTTTTATGGGCTCCTATTATTGATTATTACAAAATCCCAATTCTTCAGAATTATCTCGGAAAAAGAAAGTCTTGGTTATTGTTAACACAATTTTTTCTAATTATCTCAATTTTATTATTAGGAACAAATGATCCAAGTGACAAATTATTCTACACAGCCTTCTTTGCACTTTTAGTATCATTTTTTTCTGCTACACAAGACATAATAATTGATGCTTATAGAATAGAGATTCTCAAACAAAATGATCAAGGTACTGGGGCAGCCATGACACAAGCTGGTTATAGGGTTGGGGGAATAATTGCCGGGGCAGGAGCATTATATTTTAGAGAAATAATGGATTGGGAAATGGTTTTTATTTTAATAGCATTATTTATTTTAATTTTAATGATACTCACTATATTTGCACCAGAGAATAAAAAATTATCAACAAACAAATTGAAGGTAAGTGGTTTAAGTACTTATTTGCTTATTTTCCTAAAACCATTAAAAGAATTTTTTAGCAGAAATAAATTATTGAACACATCATTAATCTTATTATTCATATTATTTTTTAAACTTGGTGATGTTGTCGCTGGAGTAATGGCAAACCCTTTTTATGTGAAAATAGGTTTTTCAAACATTGAAATAGCTAACGCAAGTAAGTTATATGGAGTTTTTGCCACTTTATTTGGTGTTTTCGTTGGAGGTTGGCTTGTTAAAAAAATTGGAATAATTAGATCATTATTTTTTTCTGGGTTGCTTCAGATAATTTCAAATTTATTATTTGTAATTTTATCGAAGATTGGTCCAGATTATCTTTTCTTGATAGTAACAGTTACAGGTGAAAATATTTCTGGGGGTATAGGTTCTGCAGCTTTTGTTGCTTATTTGTCGATATTATGTAATAAACAATATACTGCAACTCAATATGCTCTTTTATCGTCAATAATGGGTATAGCTAGAACTTTCTTATCTTCTCCATCTGGTTTTTTAGTAAATTTTTTAGGGTGGTCAAATTTTTTTGTTGCATCGGCATTATTTGGTATACCTGGAATGCTAATTTTAGTGTGGATGCAGAAAAGTTTCCCATTGAGCAAACAAATTAGAAATAACACTTAGTTACATCGTTTTTGTCTTTTCAGAAATCTCTGTCATGATTTCTTTATATTCGATTGTATTTGTTAAAGTTTTATTTTTAGAAATAAAGTTAAAATGTTCATCTAATAATTCATATTTTCTAATAATATCTCTTGAAATATTTTCCAGTAAACCGCAACTTAACCATAATAAAATTCGCCAGATAACTAAATCAGCAAGTGTAAAATTATTAGAAATAAGGAAGTTACTTTTTTTATTTTCAACAAAAAAATTTTCCAGATGAGACAACCATATTGGTAATATTCTTTCATTAAGTTCATCGCGCATGCTCTTTTTTTTTTCTGAATTTTTTTCTCTGATTGATGGTGCAATTATATAAGTTATATCATTCGCTACATCTAACATTTCATCAATTAATAATGCATCAATTTTGTCACTAGGTATGAGATTACTTAATTTTCCACAATATCTT
>JAOOJU010000038.1 GCA_028407765.1 Rickettsiales bacterium | reverse complement strand
GCTGCTGAAACACCAGCTCCCGCCGCTACTGAAACACCAGCTCCCGCCGCTGCTGATACAGCAGCAAACAATGAAAAAGATAGTGAGACAGAAAAAAGTTAAAGACAAACCAAAATTTAAGTTTTCTATATGATAATCATTGGTAAATTTTTAAAAAACTATGGAGTTAAGGGACACATAAAAGTTAAGTTCTTTTTAGATGATCTAAATCAGGTATATTCTTTCAAGGATTTTTTTCTGAAAGACCAAAAAAAAATTGAGCTTAAATTTTTAAAAAAAATAAAAGACATATTTATTTGTGAAGTAAATAAATACGCTAGTATTGAGAAGTCAAAATTTTTTACTGGGAAATTTATTTACATAAATAAAAAAGAACTTCCTGAATTAAAAAAAGATTATTACTACTATCACGAACTTGAAGGACTGGATGTGAGATTAGATGATAAAAAGGTTGGTAAAGTAATTTCTATAAATAACCATGGTGCTGGAGATTATTTTGAAATAATTATAAAGAATGGAAAAGAAGAGATTCTCGTACCAAAAAATAATTCTCATATTATTGAAATAAATATCGGAAAAAATTTCTTAAAATTGAACCCTATATATTATAAAAATGAAATTTAATATTTTAACATTATTTCCTGAGATGTTTCCTGGTCCTTTAAAATATTCGATTTCTGGGAACGCCCTTAAAAAAAAAATTTTTTCAATTAAAGCTTCAAACATCAGAAACTTTTCTCTTTCAAAACATAAAAGTGTAGATGACAAACCGTTTGGAGGAGGTGCTGGAATGATAATAAAACCTGATGTTTTGCAAAATGCATACGACTCGGTTAAAAAGGAAATTAAATCAAAAAAAATTAAATCAATTTATCTAACACCAAAAGGAAGTAGGCTTGAACACAAGATAATAAAGGATCTTTGTAAAAATGATGAATTGATAATCATATGTGGGAGATATGAAGGAATTGACCAAAGATTTCTTGATAATAATGAGATTGAAGAGATATCAATTGGTGACTATGTCATTTCTGGAGGAGAATTTGCTGCATTTATTTTAATTGATGCTTGTATTCGTCTAATTCCTGAAGTATTAGGTAATAAGGATAGTTTAATTCATGAGAGTTTTGAAAACTTTTTATTAGAATATCCTCAGTACACAAAGCCATCAGTCTGGAGAAATTTAAAAGTTCCCGATGTCTTACTGTCTGGTGATCATAAAAAAGTAGCTGAATGGAGAAAAAAAAAAGCTATTGAAATAACAAAAAATACTAGACCTGATTTGTGGAAGTTGTATAAGAATACTGAAGGTAAAAAAAAATGAATTTATTAAAGAATTTTGAAAAAAAACAGATCAATGAATTAACTGAAAATAAAAAGTATCCCCTTTTTTTCCCTGGAGATACGCTTAAAGTACACTTAAAAATTAAGGAAGGCGAAAAAGAAAGAATTCAGATATTTGAAGGTGTTTGTATCAGTAAAAAAAATTCAGGATTAAACTCATCTTTCACAATGAGAAAAATCTCTTACGGAGAGGGTGTTGAAAGAGTTTTTCCATTGTACTCTCCTCAAATCGCAAAAATCGAACTTTCAAAAAGTGGCGATGTAAGAAGGTCTAAGCTATATTACCTAAGAGGTAGAAGTGGAAAATCGGCAAGGATTACTGAAAAAAATAAATTCACTCAGCAAAAACAAGCTTCTAGTTCAACAGTTCAAGATAGTAAAGTTCAAAATAATGATGATTTGTTGAAAGATCCAGTTAAAAATGAATCAGAAAAAACCACGGTTAAGAAAAAATCAGATGCCACTGAGACCATAAAAAATTCTGATACAAGTAAGAACTCTTAACTCCATAATAGAAAATGGGTTCTAAAACTCTTTTTGATAAAATTTGGGAAAATCATCTTGTTGATAGACAAGAAGATGGAACATGTTTGTTATATATTGATAGACACTTAGTTCACGAAGTAACGAGCCCTCAAGCATTTGAAGGTTTAAGAAAGTCCTCAAGAAAAGTCATCAGACCAAAATCCACTTTTGCTGTAGCAGACCACAATGTCCCAACTTCCGATAGAACAAAGGGAATTACGAATAAAGAAAGTAAAATACAAGTTGAAACACTGGAAAATAATTGTAGAGAGTTTGGAGTGACCATTTTTCCATTACTAGACAAAAGACAAGGAATTGTTCATATCGTAGGTCCTGAACAAGGAATCACTCAACCTGGCATGACAATTGTTTGTGGAGATAGTCATACTGCCACACATGGTGCTTTTGGCGCTTTGGCTTTTGGTATAGGTACTAGTGAAGTAGAGCATGTATTAGCAACACAAACTTTAATACAAACACCAGCAAAAAATATGCTTATCACTATAAAAGGAAATACGCCTAAAGGAGTAACTTCAAAAGATATCATACTCCATATTATTGGTGTAATTGGGACTGCGGGGGGGACCGGCTATGTTATTGAATACACCGGAGAAGCTATCAAAAATTTAAGCATGGAAGGGAGAATGACTATTTGTAATATGAGCATTGAAGCGGGAGCAAGAGCAGGTTTGATTGCACCCGATGAAAAAACTTTTGAATATATTAAAAATAGACCGTATGCACCAAAAGGAGAGTACTGGGATAAAGCAATAAACTTTTGGAAATCGCTTCCATCAGATAAAGATTGTTTTTATGACAAAGAAGTAACCATTCTAGCTGGCGATATTTCTCCTCAAGTGACTTGGGGAACAAGTCCTCAAGATGTTGCTCCAATAACTGGAAATGTTCCCGACCCAAAAAACATTAAAGATGTAAACCGTCGCAATGCAGTTGAGAGGTCATTGGAGTATATGGGATTAGAACCTAACCAAAATATTAGAGATATCAAAATTGACAAAGTCTTTATTGGTTCATGTACTAATGGAAGAATAGAGGATTTACGTGAAGTTGCAAAAGTTGTTTCTGGAAAAAAAGTCAAGGTAGACGCAATGGTTGTTCCTGGATCAGGCTTAGTAAAAGAACAAGCAGAAAAAGAAGGGATAGACAAAATTCTAATAGATGCTGGTTTTGATTGGCGTGAGCCAGGATGTTCTATGTGTTTAGCTATGAATCCAGATCAACTTAAACCAAGAGAAAGATGTGCATCTACCTCCAACAGAAATTTTGAAGGTAGACAAGGACGAGAAGGTCGAACTCATTTGGTAAGTCCCATAATAGCGGCCGCCTCAGCAATAAAAGGGAGCTTAAGTTTAGTTGAGGACATTTAATGGAAAAATTTAATATTTTAAAAAGTATACCCGCACCACTTCCAATGATGAATGTAGACACAGATATGATCATTCCAAAACAATTTCTAAAAACAATAAAAAGATCTGGTCTAGGAAAAAACCTGTTTCATGAACTGAGATATGACGCACAAGGAAATTTGAGAAATGATTTTGTTCTTAATTGGGATCCATATAAATCATCATCGATATTAATTACCGGAGAAAACTTCGGTTGCGGTAGCTCGAGAGAGCATGCTCCATGGTCACTGCTTGACTTTGGATTTAAGTGTATAATAGCTCCAAGTTTTGCAGATATCTTCTATAATAATTGCTTTAAGAATGGAATATTACCAATAAAATTAGATCAAGAAAAAATCAATTTTTTAACTGAATTAGGTAAAGAAAAAAAAATGATAGTGATCAATTTAAACCAACAAAAAATAATTTTTAAAGAAGAAATAAATTTTGAGATTGATCCGTTTAGAAAAAAATGTTTGCTAGAGGGCTTAGATGATATTGCCCTGACTTTTAAAAAAATAAAAAAATAAATGAGTTTGAGCTCAAATTAAAAAAAAATAAACCCTGGATAATATAAATAATGTCAAAAAAAAAAATCTTATTACTTCCCGGAGATGGAATTGGTCATGAGATTTCAAGAGAAGTAGAAAAGCTTTTTGAATGGCTAAACGAAGAATCTCCATTAAATTTTGAAATCAATAAAGCATCTATTGGTGGTGAATCAATCGATAAATTCAATACACCTCTTACTGATAAAGTTTTATCAGAAGCATTTAATTCGGATGCTATTCTTCTTGGAGCAGTAGGAGGCCCAAAATGGGAAGGTCTTTCTTTTGAAAAAAGACCAGAAAGAGGCCTTCTTAAGATTAGGAAGGAACTTGATTTATTTGCAAATTTTAGGCCTGCTATTGTATTTAATTCTCTTGAAGAATCTTCAAGTTTAAAAAAAGAAATTATTTCTGGTCTTGATTTAATGATAATAAGAGAGTTAACCGGTGGGATTTATTTTGGAGAACCAAGAGGTATAGAAAATATTTCAAATAATAGAAAAAAAGGTTATAACACACTCTCTTACACTAGTGATCAAATTGAAAGAATTGCTAGAGTCGGATTTGAGACTGCAATGAAAAGATCTAAAAAATTATGTTCAGTAGATAAAGCCAATGTTTTAGAATCAACTGAGTTATGGAGAGAAGTGGTTATTGAAATTTCTAAAGAATTTCCAGAAGTCGAACTAACTCATATGTATGTTGACAACGCTTCAATGCAGCTAGTTAGAAATCCAAAACAATTTGATGTAATAGTAACAACAAATATGTTTGGTGATATCCTTTCTGACTGTGCTTCAATGTTGACAGGGTCATTAGGAATGCTCCCATCGGCATCTATAGGAAAATTTGATACAAAAATTAATAATAGGAGAGCTATGTATGAACCTGTGCATGGTTCTGCACCTGATATTGCAGGAAATAATATGGCTAATCCACTCGCAATGATTCAAAGTCTAGGAATGATGTTGGAATATTCATTCAATCAAACAAGTTTGTCAATAATGCTAAAAAAGGCTATAAGTAATCTTTTAGATCAAGGTTATAGAACCAAAGATTTAGCAAAAGATAATTATGAAAAAATTCTCTCAACATCAGATATGGGTGATGCTGTCATCAATGAAATTAAAAAACTTAAATGAAAAAATATAGTCTTGCAATAATTGGCGCTACGGGAAATGTAGGTCGAGAAATTTTAAATATACTTGCAGAAAGAAATTTTCCCGTGAGGAATATAGAAGTACTAGCATCTGAGAAATCAAAGGGAAAATTTCTAAATTTTGGAAAAAAAAAATTAAAGGTCAAAGATCTTTCTGGGTTTGATTTTACCTCCACTGATATTGTTCTCTCCTCACCAGGTTCAGAAATATCAAAAAAATATGCACCTATAGCTGCTTCACAAGGTGCTATAGTTATAGATAATACATCTTTTTTTAGGATGAATAGGAATGTTCCTCTTATTGTTCCAGAAGTAAATGGCAAAGATATAATTAATTATAAAAAAAAAGGGATAATTGCAAATCCAAATTGCTCCACAATACAAATGGTGATGGCATTAAAACCGTTGCATGATGTATTTGAAATAAAAAGAATAGTGGTTTCAACCTATCAATCAACCTCTGGTGCTGGCAAACAAGCAATGGATGAATTGTTTCATCAAACACTTGATGTATACAAAAATAAGCCTTTAAGGCAGAATATTTTTACTAAAAGAATAGCTTTTAATTTAATCCCGCATATTGATAGTTTTATCGAAGATGGACAAACAAAAGAAGAAGAAAAAATGGTAAAAGAAACAAAAAAAATTTTGGATAAAAAAATTTCAGTTTTTGCAACATGTGTCAGAGTTCCAGTATTTGTTGGTCATGGAGAGTCGATCAATATAGAAACAAAAAAAAAAATTAATATTGAAAAGGCGGTGGAATTATTAGAAAAATCTCCTGGTATAAAGTTAATTGATAAAAGAGAAGATGGTGGGTACATTACACCTGATGAAACAGCTGGCGAAAATGATGTTTTTATAAGTAGAGTAAGAATTGATAAGACTGTTAAGAATGGTCTTGCTTTATGGGTTGTTGCCGATAATTTGAGAAAAGGGGCAGCCTTAAATAGTGTTCAAATAGCTGAAGAGCTTATCAAAGAATATATTTAATTATGAAAAATTTTAAAAGCAGATACTTTGAAGACTATTCGATTGGAGAAACTATAAAACACAGTGTACCCAGAACAGTCACAGAAGGAGATGTTTCTATTTATCTTTCAACAACCGGTAGTAGGTTTGCCTTAAACTATTCTAAAGAGTTTGCAAAGGATATTGGATTCAAATCAATGCCAATCGACGATATTTTATTATTTCACATTGTTTTCGGAAGAACTGTTCCAGATCTTTCTTTAAATGCCATAGCAAATCTGGGTTATGCAGGCGTTATTTTTTTACAATCAGTATTCATTGGAGATACATTAACTGCTGAATCAAAAATAGTTGGACTAAAAGAAAACTCAAATGGAAAAACTGGAACTGTTTACGTGAAGTCAACAGGAGTAAATCAAAAAGGTGAAAAAGTACTCACATATTACAGATGGTTAATGATGAGAAAAAGAGATTTTGATGTACATTTATCAGAAAAAACTATTCCAGAGTTACCAGAAAAAGTGCCAACCAATGAATTTATTTTACCAGAAAAATTAAACTTGAAAAATTGGAATTCTGAGATAACCGGTAGTAACAGTTTTTATGATGATTATTCTATTAATGAAGAAATACATCACCTAGACGGTCAAACAATTGAGGAAGCAGAACATCAGCTTGCGACGAGATTATATCAAAATAATGCTAGAGTCCATTTTAATCAACACGTTGAAGAAAAAGGAAGGTTTGGAAAAAGAATCATCTATGGTGGTTATATAATCTCCTTAGCAAGAGCAATAAGTTGTAATGGGTTTGCAAATACACTTAAAATTTGTGCAATACACTCTGGAAAACATTCATCTCCAACCTTTTCGGGTGATACGATATATGCATGGTCAAAAGTGTTAGAAAAAAAAATTATCAACGAAAATATTGGAACATTAAAAATCAGAACGTTAGCTTCAAAAAATAATTCCAAAATGATTTTCCCAGATGAGAAATTGCCAGATAATATTGTTTTAGATATAGTTTACTCTATAATAATACCAAAAAAATAATTAACGTGAAAAATAAAAACTACCTCCCATTATCACCTCATCTACAGATTTATAAACCTCAATTAACTTCTATGTTGTCAATTGCACACAGAATTACTGGTTTTTGTCTAAGTCTTACTCTACCATTATTTTTAGTTTGGTTAGGAGCTATTTTTTTTGGTTTTTCTGCATATGAAACATTAATTGACTTTTGTTCAAATAAAATGGTGCGTTTCATCTTCATATTGATGGTGTATGGATTTTCTTACCATATGCTTAATGGAATAAGGCATATGATTTGGGACTTAGGTTTTGGGTTATCAATAAAATTTTCTTCCATATCTGCAATAATAATTATTTTACTTTCTATTTCTATTACAGTAGTAGTCAGTTTTTTATATATTTTTTAATGTTAAATATACCTGAAAAAATCTTATGGATAATTCAAAGACTGAGTGCAATTTTCATTTTTGTTTTTACAATTTGGTTTATAATATCAACTAGCTTTGTAGATTTAAATAATTACTATGAAACATTAACATGGGTTAAAAGTAAGAATAATTCCATTTTACTTTTTATTTTTTCACTAATTGTTTCTTTACATTCAAACCTTGGCCTTACAGTAATCATTGATGATTATATTCACGAAATGAGATACAAAAAGATTTTTTTTATTTTAAAAAATAGTTTAGTAATCTTTTGTATTTCCTTTTCAGGAATTTGTTTGTATTTAATATAAAATTACCAATATACTCATATGATGAATATTGAAAATAAAGAATTTGATGTTGTTGTTGTCGGTGCTGGAGGATCTGGACTAAGAGCGACCATGGGTTGTGCTGCAGCTAATTTAAGGACAGCATGTATTTCAAAAGTTTTTCCAACTCGCAGTCATACAGTTGCAGCTCAGGGAGGAATAAGTGCCGCCCTAGGAAATATGGGAGAAGACGATTGGAAATGGCACATGTATGATACAGTTAAAGGTTCAGATTGGTTAGGAGATCAAGACGCAATCGCATTTATGTGCAAAGAGGCACCGGATGCAGTAATTGAGTTAGAGCATTATGGAGTTCCCTTCTCAAGAACAGAAGATGGGAAGATATATCAAAGACCATTTGGTGGAATGACTACCCACTTTGGTGAAGGCACAGCTCAAAGAACATGTGCTGCAGCTGACAGAACTGGTCATGCTATGCTTCACACTTTATATCAACAATCTTTGTCTTATGATGCAGATTTTTTTATTGAATATTTCGTATTGGATCTAATTATGAATGAAAAAATGGAGTGCTGTGGAGTCTTAGCTTGGAATCTTCATGATGGAAAATTATATAGTTTTAGCGCCAAAATGGTTATTCTAGCCACAGGTGGATATGGTAGAGCATATTTTTCCTGTACTTCTGCTCATACATGTACTGGAGACGGAGGAGGAATGGTTCTTAGAGCAGATCTTCCACTTCAAGATATGGAATTTACACAATTTCATCCTACCGGAATTTATGGTGCTGGTGTCCTTATTACTGAGGGCGCAAGGGGAGAAGGAGGATACTTAACAAATAAAGATGGTGAAAGATTTATGGAAAGATACGCTCCAAACGCCAAAGATTTAGCTAGTAGAGATGTTGTATCAAGGTCAATGACAACCGAGATAATGGAAGGAAGAGGTTGTGGACCAAAAAAAGATCATATTCATTTGAATTTAAAACATCTTGACAAAAGCACATTAGAAGAAAAACTTCCAGGAATAACTGAATCTGCTAAAATATTCTCTGGTGTTGATGTAACAAAAGACCCTATCCCAGTTCAACCAACTGTCCATTATAATATGGGTGGTATTCCAACAAATATTCATGGAGAAGTTCTTACAACTAAAAATAGCAAAGATAAGGTAGTAAAAGGTCTAATGTCAATAGGAGAGGCTGCCTGCGTATCGGTCCATGGAGCGAACAGATTAGGTTCAAATTCTCTTCTTGATTTAGTTGTATTTGGAAGATCTGCAGCAAAGAGATGCTCCGAGATAATTAATAGTAAAGCTAAAAATAGACCAATCAATAAAAAAGTAATCGAAAAATTAATTAATAGATTTAATTCAATTAGAAATACAA
>JAOOJU010000037.1 GCA_028407765.1 Rickettsiales bacterium | reverse complement strand
CTTCCAGTGAATAAAAGCTTTAATTTTGTAGAAGTTAATAAAAAAAATCAAGTTTTCAAAGCACAAGCAAATAGATTAGTTAATCAATCAAAATTTTGGAATTTTTACAATTCTCAAAAAATTAAGATAAATAATTTTGGTTTTAGAAATGATAATAATTACTCACAAAGTGAAAAAAATATAATTGCTGTGATCGGTGATTCATACGTAGAAGCAGTGCAAGTACCATTTGAAAAAACTTTTTTTAATATTCTTGATGAATCACTGGGAAACGAATACAAAGTATATTCATTTGGTTTTTCGGGTGCACCTTTAAGTCAATATCTAAAATGGGCTGAGTTTGCAATCCAAAATTTCGATGTAAAATATCTGATTTTTAATGTGGTTTCTAATGATTTTTATGAAAGTATCTATGAATGGAAAGATAGCCCAGGATTTCATTATTTTAAAAAATGTGATGATGACTATAAGGAATATTGTTTATACAGAGAAAATCTTAACAAAAATAGCTTTCAATTTTTAAAAGAATCTAGTTTTTTTTCGTACCTGATATATAATCTTGATTTAATAAATTTTGTAAATAACTTTCAAAATCTTTTTAAAAATTTATTTGATAAAGACAAAAGTATTAAATATTTTTCTAACGTTCCTTATAAAGTGTCCAATCAAAAAATGAGTGATAGTAAATTAGCAATTAATTTATTTTTTAAAAATTTAGCTAAACTTGGCATGCCAAAAGACAAAATAATAAGTATTGTTGATGGAAGGTTTTATTCAAAAAAAGAAGAATACAAGGATAGTTTTTTTTCTCAAATTAGGGAGTTTTTTTTTATTCAGAGTAATATTAATAATTATAATTATATAGATTTATCCGAAGAATTTGATAAGGATTTTAATAATAATAAAACAAAGTTTGAATTCTCAAGAGATTCCCATTGGAATGAATTGGGTCATTTTATTGTTGGTAAAACTTTAATTGATTATTACAATAAAATTATTAAGTATTAGATATCTCTATATTTTTGTAAATGTTAATAAATAATGAAAAAACAATTATTAGTTAATAGAAAATGTCCTGGATGTCTCGGAATCCCAAAAATAAATGTTTTTCCAATTAAAGATTATGAGTATAGTTTACCCTATAATGCTAAATATAATGAATGTAATATTTGTAATACGGTTTATCAGTATCCAATGCCCTCTTCTAAAAAATTATCAAGTTTTTATCCTTTTAAATACCATAGTTTCTCAGGTAATGGTTTCCTAACGAGGATAAGAATGAATATGAGAATAAAAAGAATTTCCAGATACTTGATGCCAGGCGATGTTTTATTAGATTTTGGGTGCGGTAACGGTAACTTTATCAATTTTGCTTCTAAAATCTTACCAGAATGTACTTTTTTTGGTTATGAAATTTCAGATAAATTTGAAATTGTAAGATCGAAATGCAGAAAAATTACAATTATAAAGGGCGATGAAAGTAAATTATGGAATAATTTACCTAATTGTAAATTAGTTACAATGAATCACACAATTGAACATCTACCAGATCCAGAGAAAATAATAAAAAATATATATATAAAATTAAATCAAAATGGAATTTTGGATGGACAAACTCCTGCTACTGACTCAGTTGAAAGAAAAATATTTAAAAAATTTTGGTCGGGTTATCATGCACCGAGACATACTGTTATTTTTTCAAAAAGTTCGCTAAAAAATTTACTTATGAGAAATAATTTTGACAATATAGAAATCAAAATTGCCTTTAACCCTGCAAGCTATGCAGTAAGTATTGGCTCCAGAGTAATTGGGAAAAAGAATATCGGAATTCAAAGACAGGGAATTGTGTGGTTTTTTTTATTAGTCTTAGGAACTTTTTTTTGGATTATTGATTTACTTCTAAAGTCTCCTGGTGTAGTTAATTTCAATGCTTATAAAAAATAAATATGAAAAATTATAAACAAGATTTAGAAAAAAACAAAAGATCAGATTTGCATTCATCACTATGGATACTTATTCATTTTTCTTTTGTTTTTGCACCAGTTTTTATAACGGCTACAAACATAATAGAAATTAATCCTTTTTTTTGTTGGTTGTGGTTTGGTATATTTGCTAATGGTTTAATTAACCTTATGCATGAAGCAGCTCACAGACTTCTATTTAGAAGAAGAAAAAGTTCAGATTTTTTTGGAAAATGGATACTTGGTCCATTATTAATTTCTGATTTTGAAGGATACAAAAAAAGACACTGGGTTCATCACAATAAATTTGGGAAAAAAGAAGATACAAAAAAAACCTATCTAGTCAATATTAATAAATGGAACTCTTTGAAATTTTTAATTGAATGTCTAATTTTAAAAGAAGGTTGTAAGAAATTTTTTTCACAATTCTCTTCAAAAGAAAAAAAAGTTTCATTTTCATTTAGAATACTATTCCGTTTTTTTTTAGTTCATTCTATATTTTTATTTCTTATTATTATTTCAAATTTATTTTTTTCTAACATGAATTTTAATGAACTATTTATTTCAATAAGTACAGCATACATTTTTGTTTATATTTATGGTTTGGCTAGCTTAAGCGTGTTTTTTTCAACACTCAGAGCTATAGCTGAGCATCAAGTTAACAGTTTAGATGATTATAAAGTAGACAAAGTTAAGGATAAGGGTGTCTTGAGAAATCTTAAATGTAATATTATGACAAAACTTATTTTTGGTTCATACGGCTTTTCTGAACATGCAACTCATCATAAATTTCCAAGTGTTCCTTCATATAGTCTCGATAAACTAACTAGAAGTTTAATCAAAGAAGACTCCAGACTTGTTGCTGAAAAAGGTTATGTTGAAATAATCTGTAATTTGATCTTTAAAAATAATTCAAAACAAATAGAAATACTGGACCTTAAATCTTAATTATAGATTTTTATTAACATAAACGTAATCAAAAACCTTCCTAAATAATAACTTATTTTTATGAACTAATTTAAAATTATTTTTTAAAAATATTTGGTTCAATTCAGAAAATTTGTAACCTTTAACAAGTGACTTGTCATAATGATGCTCTATAATAAAGAATTTAACCTTACTTATGTTTCTCTTAAATCCTTTAAGAGCATTTAATTCAGAACCTTCGATATCAATTTTGACTAAATCTATTGATTTTATTTTCATTTTCTCGCAAAACTCATCAAGGGTAATGAGATCTATCACATTTTTTTGATAATTGTAGTTACTTAAAGGATGGTTTAAGGCTTTAATTACTAATTCTTTAAACCTAGAATAACCAGAGACCTTGTCAGTTCTCTTCAAGCTATTTATGGGGGAGAACTCATTAAAATTGAACTCCTTTTTACTTGAAATATTTGATATGCCAAAATTTAAAAAAGACACATTCAAATAATTTTTCTTTTTTAATTTTTCTATAATTCCTGTGTTTACATCAAATGCAAATATTTTTTTAATTTTAAACTTTTTTTCGAGTAAATCTATTGTTTCTCCTTTATGACAACCAATATCAAAAACTATTTCCAATTTTGAACCATACATATCTCTCAAAAATTCAAAATTTTTTTTTTGTGAAAAGTTATCAAGGATTAAAACTAAATACTCTAAAAAAGACCTTCTCATATTTTAAAAACGCAATTTAAAAAATGAATTAATACAAATTACTAACATCCTTATTCCATTAAAAATAGTATTAGTCATTTTTGATTCCTCTTCAATTCTTTCCTTATAATTGACAGGGATTTCTGAAATTTTCATATAATTCTTTCTGGCCCCAGACAAAATATCAAAGTCTCCCCACTTATCCTCAATACCCCAAGTTCCACAATATTTCTTTATTTTTTCCCAATCACTTTTATAAAATACTTTAGTACCACACAGTGTATCTGTAATCTTTCTTTGTATTATTATTGAATAAAAATAAGAAAATAAGATATTGCCAAAAAAATTTGATTTTTTCATAGCACCACTTTCCATTGGATATACAAATCTTGTACCTATCACTAAGTTCTGATCTTTTTCTATTAATGCTTCAAAAAATTTTATTAACTCTTTTGGTTGAACAGTATTATCTGCATCATGTATAACGAGTATGTCACCTTTGGCTAATCCAAATCCTTTGTATATATTTTGAGCCTTACTAATTCCAGGACCCTCATAGTATCTTGTATTAAAATTTTTTTGGATCTTCATGATTTTATAAATTTCATCTTTTGTATTATCAGATGACTTATCATCTCCAAATAAAACTTCTGTTTCTTTCCCATATTTCATCATACTATTAAAAACATTAGTGATATTCTTTTCTTCATTTTTACAAGGTACAATAATAGAAATTTTTAAATCCTTTAATTTCTTTTTATTACGCTTGATTGGTTTTAAAACGAAAATATTAGTTAAACAAAACAGTTTGATAATTGGTATTTTTGTAAAAAAATTATTCAATAAATAACTAATAAATGGAATTTGAAGAGGGAATAAAATAATTTTTTTTTGTTTTAATAACTCAAAATCCGATAAAAAACATAAGTTATGAATAAAGTTTGACGTTATTAAATTTCTTCTTGGATGTTTAAATTTCAGACCTAATGATTCTAAAAGATTAAATAATGGATTCCAGAATACATTATTGGTTATGATATTAATTTTGCAATCAGATTCAATTAAATTGTTGATTTTTTTTAACAATTCTATTGGGTCACTTGAGTACTCAAGACTTGTAATTAACACATCATTTATTTTTAGTTGAGGTAT
Organism: Rickettsiales bacterium; assembly: GCA_028407765.1. Lineage (GTDB taxonomy): Bacteria > Pseudomonadota > Alphaproteobacteria > Methylaequorales > Methylaequoraceae > TMED211. Next base: position 4,630 of record JAOOJU010000037.1, on the reverse strand, counting down.
TCTATTTATTTTATCTTTTTTTAAAATTGAAACGCTGCCATTTTTTTTTTGACTTACATATTCCAAAGCAAAATCATCAATAATCTCAGACAAATATAATTTTTTATATTTCAGATAGTTAGTTAAATAAGAATGTCCTGCACTAAAAAAAAGAAGGTTTGGATTAACCTCAAAATTTTTGTTTATTTCATCACCTAACGTTTTATAAAAATAGCTAAATTTTTTAATAAAGGAAATTCTTTCTTTAAAATTTTTCTTATAATAGTTTTGATATGACATTTTTTTATTGTATATTTACATTTCAATTATTTGTAAACCAATAATTTATTTCCCAATGCCAAAAAAGTATATAATTGTAACAGGTTCCTCTGGTTTAATAGGCTCGGAAGCATGTGAATTTTTTGTTGATAGGGGTTTTAATGTAATTGGCATTGATAATAATTTTAGAAAGAAATTTTTTGGTGCTAAGGGCAGCGTACTTTCCAGAAAGAAAGAATTAGAATTATTAAAAGGCTATGAACATTATAATACTGACATCAGAAACGTAAAAAAAATTGAATCTATATTTAAAAAATATAAATCAAAAATTAAGAGTATAATTCATTGTGCAGCCCAGCCCTCACATGATTGGGCGAAAAATGATCCACTATTAGATTTTGATATAAATGCAAGATCTACACTGAACCTTCTTACACTTTTTAAAAATTATTGTCCTGAATCATCGTTTATTTATGTTTCTACAAATAAAGTTTATGGAGATAATCCAAACAAATTAGGTATAATTGAAAATAAAAATAGGTTTGAATTAAGTAAAAAATCAAGATATTTTGTTAAAGGTATAGACGAATCACTAAGTATAGATAATTGCACCCATTCTTTATTTGGTGCTTCAAAATTAAGTGCAGATTTGTATGTGCAAGAATTTGGAAAAAATCTCGATTTAAATACTGTTTGTTTCCGAGGTGGATGTTTGACAGGAGAGAATCATAGCGGAGTAGTTTTGCATGGTTTTCTATCCTACTTAGTTAAGACACTAATAAATAGTGATCCATATAAAATCATAGGTTATAAGGGCAAACAAGTAAGAGATAATATTTACAGCAAAGATCTAATAAACTGTTTTTGGGAATACTTTTTAAATCCGATTCCAGGAGAATATTATAATATCGGAGGTGGAAGAGAAAATAGTTGTTCAATACTCGAAATAATAGAGTTTTTAAAAAAAAATTATAATTCAAAATCAAAAATTAGTATAGATAATACTGAGAGAACTGGTGATCACATATGGTGGATAACAGATTATTCAAAGTTTAAAAAGGATTACCCAAAATGGGAAATTAAATATAGCCTTAATTCAATTATTGAAAAAATAGTGAAAAAAGAGATTAATAGCAAAAGTTAATGTGTAACAAATATGAAAAGATGGACATTTGATATTATTGAAACTTATAAATTCCTTATTTGTCTAAGTCCTCTATTTTTTGCTTTTTTCATTATTTATACCAATAATATAGATTTTAATGGAGCCTTTGAGAGTGGGAATTACATTGAAATGGCTAATAATTGGTTGGGTGAAAGTAATACGGATGTTCCATTAAAAAGACTGCCCTTATATCCATTATTTATATCATTAGTTTTTAAATTATTTGGCTCAAATAATTTTCATGCTCTACTATTTGCCCAATCAATAATTGGTTTTCTCACATTTTATTATCTAATAAAAATATTAGAAATATTAAAAATTGATAAAAATATAGTCATTTTGACTACACTTATTTTAAATCTAAGCCTTCTATTTAGATTTTCTGTCTTTCTTCCAAACTGTCTTTTTATTTTTATAATGACCTTGCTTATATATAATTTTACAAATTTTTATTTAAAAAAAAAAATTAGATATTTTTTATATACATGTTTTTGTATATTTCTTTTAATGCTGACAAGAGCTAATTTTGCGCTAAGTATTTTTATAACTATTCCCTTAATTTGTTTTTTTATTTTACAACAAGACTTTAAAAAAGTTCTTAAACTAAAATTAATTTTTTTAATTATATTATCATATTTTTCAGCAATTGGAGTCCAATATTTTAGATATTATTCTAAAATTCAAAATGTTGCATATACAACTCAATCTGGATTACATTTAATTTTGTGGACCCTCCCATGCCTATCAAATAAATATGGTTGTGGATCAAGAGATTTAAGTACGCGCAAAGTTTTATATGATGAATATAATCAAATAATTAATAATTCAGAAATTGAGCTAGATGAAGTTGAGAAAAACAAAATAGCAAAAAAAGTTGGTATAAATTACTTAATTAATGATATGGACAAAAAAGAGGTATTGATAGCAACCTTTTATTCATTCTCGAAGTTATTTCTTCATAGCTCACTGACTGAGATTTACCCTTCTATAGGGATTGATGTAATCAATCCATCTATACAAAAAGGTAAATCATTTTTCGAAAAAATAAAAAGCTTTCTATTTCTTACAACCAAGGATCTAAAGTACTTCCTTTGGTTATTAGCAATGTTGTTAGTTTTTATTTCAAGGTTATTTCAGATATACGCAATTTTTATATATTTTAAACCAAATGTCATAAGACTTTATTTCTTCATATTAGCTAGTATGATTTTTATTACAACCATTCCATCCATTGGGATTGGTAACCCAAGATATAGATCAGATTCAGAAACTCTTTTCCTTATTATTGGAGCGTTAGGTATAAGTAACTTCTTTAAAAGAATAAAAAGAAAATAATAAGAAATTAAGTAATAAAGGATCACGCAGAATAATTATCTCAATTTAAGATTTGATTGAATTAATGCTAAATCTAATATTTATAAGTTTAATATTGATTAGATTTAGACTTTTCTGATGTAATTTAGTGTAAAACCTCTTTAAAGATTTTTTGTTATTAACTCTAATTCGCTTATGCAGAAATTATTAGATAAAATGGTCTAAAATCAATGATTTAAATTTCAATATTCGAAAATCCATATTTTTAATCTGTATTTTTTTTCATAAAAAATCCTAGTTATTACAATTTTTTTTTTTCTTTTGCTGGACTTCCTGTTATTGTACAATGTCCAACTGTTTTAAGATTAATACATAGTGAATGTGCGCCTACTCTCGTATAATCACCTAATTCACATGATCCAATTAAAGTTGACCCGGTGTAAATAGTTACAAAACTTCCTAGCTTTGGAAAATTCCCATTTTCATCAGAACCCAAAGTACAATTGTGATAGATTGTACAAAATGAACCAATTTTTATATTTGCGCGAAATATTACTGAACCATAATGAGCAAAAGATAATCCAGGGCCGGCTTCAACTGATAATGGAAGGTATATTGAAAAAACTACGTTTGTGAAAGCATGGAATATTCTAAAAAAAGGATAGAATAATTTTAAGTACCATGATTGACTCAAAAACTTACACATTCTAAAACTGATATTCACAAAAATTTGAGGTTGATTAAGGATCATTTTAATCCACGAAGTTCTTTTTTGGACAGCAATATCAATCTTGAGTTTTTGAAATTCATTGATTCCATTTTTATCAAAAATTAGAAGTTCATATGCATTCAAAACATTTTTTTTATAACCAAGTTTTTTCAGCTGATCAAGAACCTCAGAATATGCTGTTGTAGCAATTATAATACAATTTATTGGCTTTAAGGATTTTTGTTCAGGAGAAAAGATTTTTATACCGTGAATATCTTTCCCTGATTTTTTTTTATTTGAATCTATAATAAATTTAATCTTATTAAGTTCTTCTTTTTTTAAGGTTTTATCTGAAACAAAAACTATTTTTTTAAAATTAGGTTTTATTTTTTTAAGATATTGAATTACATGTTTATCAATAAAGTTATGTCTATCGTGAAATGCAAAAATTAAAACTCTTTTTTTCATTTTATGATCTAAAAAGGTTACCTTTAACTTAATCTGAAGCTTAATGGTGCGCTCGGTCGGACTTGAACCGACAAGGAGTCAGACTCCGCTGGATTTTAAGTCCAGTCTGTTTACCAATTTCAGCACGAGCGCATAGTAAAATCAATGACTTACAAGAACCCCTAAAAAAGTTGTACACCAAAGTTGTATACCAAATTTATATTTTTAAATAATTCTGTATGACATATTATATTAAAATCATAATATATTAGAATTTAATTTTAATTCAATCAAATCTATAATTGACAATATTCGTATTTCAACTTCAATCAAGACAGATTAGATAGGTTTCATAAAATGATGTTTAGATTCATAATGGTAGGTACGATTATCACTATAATTTTAATGATGATGTGAAAGACTTCCTGAAAATATTCAAATGGTTTGAAAGGAATATGTTTAAACTTATATTCTTTCTTATTGGGATGTTTATAATTCTTATTATTCTGATGTTTTTAATTTCTATCTTCCAGTTAATAGGTTTTGTCGGTGAAGGTGTTAATGAAGTTCAAAATATATTTGAGGAAATGAAAAAACATATAGAAGAATTTGAATGGGAGAAAACACCACCTGCTGTATCAAATGATGAAAATCAAGTCTAGATTTCTTGTTAATCACATTGAAAAAATATTTTAATAAGATAGTTCATATTAAAAGCTATAATTTATATCAATTTT
>JAOOJU010000036.1 GCA_028407765.1 Rickettsiales bacterium | reverse complement strand
CTTCAAATAAGTAAGTCTGTTTCGAGTCTAAATCAAGTATTTGAGATACACTGGGTATAATCTTATCCAATCTATCCTCCAGATCATCAACACTTTCTGAAGTAACTGTTTTATCAAAATCTGAATTAGTGTCATTGGAAAATTGTTCCAAATCATTTAAATCATATAAAAAACAATTATCAATCTCAGAAACATCAGAATCTATGTTTCCTGGAATATTTGTGTCAATTAAGAATAATGGTTTTTGTTTTCTACTTTTCAAAGCATTGGCTATTTGATCTTTACTGATAATTATTTTATCAGACTTAAAACTTGTAATAATAATATCAAATTCAAAAAAATACTTATTTATATTAATTAAAAAATGCTTCTTTTCTTTTTCATCTATTAACTTTTGATATTCAACAACACCGTTACTGCTCATAAACTCAAGTATTGAAAAAGAAATTTTATTTTCTCCAACAACAAGAAGTCTTGAATAACTTAATTCTCCATATATTTTCTTTGCAATTTCACATGCAGATATTGATATCTGCTCTGGCTTGGATGAAAAAATTTCTTTTAGCATATTTATTGATATTTTTTTGATAAAAATTGATTTATTTTTTCTATTTCAATTGGTTGTTGATTACCCGTTGTTAAATCTTTCCAAATTAAGCTGTTATTTTTAAATTCTTGATCAGCTAAAAGAATACAACCGATAGAGTTTAGTTTATTTGCCTTTGTAAATTTCTTTTTTAGACTTCCAGTATTTATTACATTAAAGGAGATGTTTCTTATTGATTTCAAAATATCAAGGATTTTATATAATTCAAAATTTAAGTTTTCTGACATTGCAAAAATACATATTTTTTTTCTATTATTATGGTTTTTCTTCTCTTTCATCATCATAGTAATTCTCTCTATTCCTGAAGCCCAACCAACGCCACATATATCCTTTCCCCCTAAAGAGCTAACTAGGCCATTATATCTCCCACCAGCTAAAACAGTATTTTGAGCTTTTTTATTATTAACGAACTCAAATGCGGTATGATTATAATAATCGAGACCTCTAACTAAATTAGAATTCTCTGTAAAATTAATTTTTACTTTGTTAAGACCTTCTTTTATATTTTCATAAAATGTTAATGATTCATTATTAAGCGATTCAATAATTTTAGGAGCATTATTTGAAATTTTTTTGTCGACTAAATCTTTTGAATCAAGAATTCTCATTGGATTAACCTTAAGTCTAATTTTACTTTCATCTGAAAGATCATTTTCATATTTAAAAAAAAAAGTCATAAGCTTTTCTTTATATTTTAGTCTTTCTTCCAATGTTCCTAAAGTATTAAGTTGGAGTTCAAGTTCTTTATCTATGCCTAAAAGTTTTAATATCTTTTTTGCTAAAATAATTATTTCTAGATCACAAAAAAAAGAATCTTGATTAAATGATTCCACACCAAATTGGTGAAATTGTCTAAGCCTTCCAGCTTGAGGTCTTTCTCTTCTAAACATGGGACCATGATAAAAGTACTTTTGCGAAATTTTTTCGTGTAAAGAATTATTAATTAACGCTCTTGCCACTGCTGCCGTTCCTTCGGGTCTGAGTGTAATGCTATCTTTTCCTTGATCAATAAAAGTATACATCTCCTTTTGAACTATATCACTACCTTTGCCGAGAGTTTTAGAAAAAAGGTTTGAAGATTCTATTATTGGTGTAGATATTTTTTCAAAGTTAAAACTCCTTGATACTTCCTCTGAAATTCCAATAACTTTATCAATTATTTGAAAATCTTCATCAAGAAGGTCATGAGTCCCTTTAACTGTTTTTAATTTTTCCACTGACTAAAATCATTTTCCTAAGTGCTTGTATTCTTTAGGATTTCATTTTGTTTTTTCTCACAAAGCTCTACTAAATGATCGATCATATCACCATCTCTCAAAACATGATGTTTTTCTCCATCGATATATACTTGATGACCACTCTTACCCCCCGTTAAACCTATATCAGTTTCTTTAGCCTCTCCTGGACCATTAACAACACAACCTATTACAGAGAGTGACATAGGGATAGTAATATGTTCAAGTTTTCTTTCAAGTTCTTGAACTGTCTTAATCACAGTATACTCTTGTCTTGCGCAAGAAGGACAAGAAATAATATTTACTCCTCTATGTCTAAGGTTCAAAGATTTAAGCAAATTAAACCCTACCTTGATCTCCTCTACAGGGTCAGCTGACAAAGATACTCTTATTGTATCTCCAATACCTGCCCAAAGTAATGAACCCATCCCAACAGAGGATTTTACAGTTCCTGACATTAAACCTCCTGCTTCTGTTATTCCAAGATGTATTGGGTAATCACAAGCATCTGATATACCGTAGTAGGCTGCAACTGCTAAAAAAACGTCTGATGCTTTACAGCTAATCTTAAAGTCAAAAAAGTCATTCTCTTCTAATATTCTTACGTGATTAAGAGCCGATTCGACCATCGCTTCAGGACATGGTTCACCGTACTTTTCTAATAAATTCTTTTCAAGACTTCCAGCATTAACACCAATTCTAATCGAACAGTTGTTATCTTTAGCAGCTTTGATAACTTCCATAACCTTATCTTTCTTTCCGATATTACCCGGATTTATCCTCAAACATGAAGCTCCTGATTCAGCCGCTTCAATTGCTCTTTTGTAATGAAAATGAATATCGGCTATCAACGGTATTTTTATTTCTTTAACTATTTTTTTTAAAGCAAATGCGGAATCTTGATCAGGACATGAAACTCTAACTAAATCAGCACCGACGTTTTCTAAATCCTTAATTTGATTTATTGTTTCTTTAACGTTAGTTGTAAGAGTATTAGTCATCGATTGAACTGAAATAGGTGCGTCACCTCCTACTTTTACTTCACCAACACTAATTTGTTTGGTCTTTTTTCTTTGTATATCTCTCCATGGCCTAATACTCATTTTAAATCCTACTCTATATTAATATATTTATTAAAATATTCCAATAATGACACATTCTTTCTGACCGAACCAAGTTCTCCTAACAATGGAAATTCTTTATTATTTGACAATAATTTAAAACCACCTGCATTACCAGTATCAATAAAATAATCTAAATTTTTTTCATCAAACGCTACATTAATAGTTTCTTCTTTTTCAAAGATCCCAGATTCAATTATAGATCCGTCCATTTTTTTAATTTGAAACCAAGTGGTATCATGAAATAAAATTCTAATTTCTGAATTTATTTTTTTTTCCAACATTTTTTCATCTGAAAACTGTTCTTTTAATGGACCATTTGTATTCTCTGAAATAATATCTTTTGATTTTTGGTCAGAATCATCCACAATTTCATCTTCCAGAATTTTCAGGATTTTTGAAGAATTATCAATATTTACTGTATCTAAGGATTTAATTTTCTCAGTTGCAATTATTTGACTTTCTTCAACAAATCCTTTTCTGTCATCCTCACTTAAAGAGTAAAAAACGTCTTTTTTATATTCATCCCATGAAAAAATAACTAATAAAAGTATTAAGAAAACTATGGAAAATACTCTGGCAGTAGGAAGTGATTGTGTTTGACCTTCTTTTATTTTTTCTTTTAATTTTTGATTCTCTACTTCATTATAATTACTTGATATCATAAGCATTTCCTGATCAATATTTATATTGAAATAATTTGCATAACTCTTTATAAAGCCCTTCAAATAAACTTCCTCAGGTAAATTCTCAATAGACCCTTCCTCGATCGCTAACAAAAAATCGGTTCTAATTTTAAGTTTTCGAGAGATCTTATCAATTTTTTGTTTTGATTCCTTTCGTGCTGAAGAAATTCTTTTTCCAATCATTTTTATAACTTCATTAACATGAACATTTTCATTTTTTTCTATAACTTCTTGCATTTATCTTTTATCACCCTCTATTTGCTTGCTAAGTCTTAAATCAGCCTGCATTATTATTTCGTAAATAATCTCTCTAGCTGACTGAATATCTTTAACCATACTCACACTCTGACCTGCCATCAATGATCCGTATTCTATATCACCATCAATTACAGCTTTTTTCAGAGAACCAGACCAAAATCTTTCGATCGTCAATTGAGCCTCTTTCAAAGAAACTTCGCCTTTATTTAAATCATTCAGGACTTCTCTTTGTTTTTCTATAAAAATCTTTGAAGCCTTATTATTTATTCCCCTAACAGGAATTACAGGTAGCCTCTCATCAAGTTGAATTGAAACTTGAGCATTCCTAGCTTCTGATTTGATAAAAATATCTTTAAAATTTTTATGAGCTATAGACTCTTTTGCGCAAACAAACCTAGTGCCAATTTGACAACCAGAAGCACCTAATTCAATATAGTTAAGGAATACTTCTCCTCTTCCAATTCCTCCAGCAACAAAAACTGGTACATCGTTAATAAAAGGTAAAATTTCTTGCACCAAAATATTTGTTGAGACAGGGCCAACATGACCTCCAGCTTCACTACCTTCTATTATTAATGCATCTATTCCGTTCTTTATTAATTTTCTTGCAATAGATAAAGTTGTAGCAAATGCCATAGTTTTTATTTTATTTTTTCTCAATTTTTCAATTTGACTCTTTTTTGGAAAGCCACCAGCAAAAACAACGAACTTAACGTTGGTTTCAATACATGTATTCATCAATTCATCTATATCTGGATGCATTAAAATAAGATTTACACCAAATGGTTTTTTAGTCATACTTACAGTCTCAATGATTTCACTTCTCAAGCCCTCTTTCTTCATGCCGCCACACGCAATTACTCCAAAACCACCTGCATTAGAAATTGCTGAAACTAAATTTTTTTCAGAAACCCAAGTCATTGCTCCTCCCATTATTGGAATATCACATCCTAAAAATTCAGCTCCCTTTTTATAACGTTGTCTCAATTTGTCTGATATTTCATAGCTTGGCATCATTTATTTTTATCCAATCCATATGATTTATGTAATGCAAGTAACGCCTGTTTCTTTTTTTCCTTCGAAATTAAAACACTTATTTTAATTTCTGAAGTAGAGATCACCTGAATATTTATTTTTTTTTTTGCTAGAGACTCAAACATAGTTTTTGCAACTCCAACATGGCTTTTCATTCCAACTCCAACTATGGAAACTTTGCAAATTTTTTCATCAATATGTATTTTACTGAATTTAATTTTTGACTTCTTCAAGGTATCTACAGCCTTTTTACATTCACTATTACTAACTGTAAATGTTAAACTTGTTAGCTTACCATTATCTGTAATATTTTGAACGATCATATCTACATTTACATTTGCTTCTGCTAATGGATTAAAAATTCTGCTTGCGACACCTGGTGTATCTTGAATACCAATTAATGTAATTTTTGCCTCATCATCTGATGAAGATATACCCGTAACTACTTCCTTTTCCATACCTTTTTCCTCTTTAACAACTAACGTTCCAGTTTGTTCCTTGAAAGAACTCCTTACATGAATCTTAATATCATATTTCATAGCTAATTCAACCGATCTTGGTTGTAAAACTTTTGAACCTAATGAAGACATTTCTAAAATTTCCTCATACGTTATCTTTGATATTTTCTTTGCATTTTTTACATCCCTTGGATCCGCTGTAAAAATACCATCAACATCGGTGTAAATTTCACAAACCTCTGCACCAAGTGAAGCAGCAACTGCTACTGCACTTGTATCTGAACCACCTCTGCCAAGGGTTGAAATTCTTTTATCTTTAGTTACACCTTGAAAACCAGCCATAACAATTACGTCATTATTATCAAACTTTTGGAGAATTTCATTTTTATTGATTGCTTGTATTCTAGCTTTACCAAAAAATGAATCTGTATTTATTGGAGCCTGCCACCCTAAAAGTGATCTTGTCTGGGCACCTCTTTCATTCAGATAGGCTGCTATAATTCCTGCAGAAATTTGCTCTCCTGCAGAGAGCACAACATCATACTCTGGATTAAAGTAACATTTACTATATTTTGAATATTCATCAATTAGTTTATTTGTAAATTTTCCCATCGCAGAAACTACTACGAAAACTTTTTTTCTTAATTTCTTTTTCTTAAGAATTTTTTTAGCAACTATTTTAATTCTTTCTTCACTTCCCAGGGAAGTACCACCAAATTTCATTACTACAATAGACATTAGAGACCTTTTATCTTATCTTATTCAATAGTTTTATATTTTTTAACATTTAATTGTTAATATATCATCATGAACAAAAATAATTTAACTACCATTGATTTAAAAGAAAGTTCTAAATTTAGTAAATATTATTCTGATTGGTGGGACTTGAATGGTCCATTTAAGCCTTTACACAAACTAAACAAAATTAGGATTAATTTTATAATTGAACAACTTTCTATTAAAAAAAATGAAGATTTTAAACCTTTAAAAAGAAAAAAAATTCTTGATATTGGTTGTGGAGGCGGAATTTTATGCGAGTCTCTAGCAAGGTTAGGTGCTTCTGTAACTGGCATTGATACTAGCAATAATGCAATCAAAATTGCCAAAGAACACTCTAAAAAAAACAACTTAAAGATTAAATATTTTAAGTCTGAGATTTCAAATTTTCGAGCTAATGAAAAATATGACATTATTACATCAATGGAGGTTCTAGAACATGTAAATAATATTGAACAATTTCTTAAATATACACATAGCTTAATTAATAATAAGGGTATGTTTTTTGGTTCAACAATCAATAAAACAATTAGATCCTACTTTCTATCTATATATATTGCCGAAAAAATATTGAAAATTATTCCTAAAGGAACACATAACTGGGAAAAATACATCAATCCAAATAGTTTGAAAATAAAATTAATAAAACAAAATTTCTCTGGTATTACAATTAAGGGTATGAAGTACAACCCTTTCTCGAATATTGGTTCATACAGTAATTCTAATAGTGTAAATTATCTATTTTCAGCTTATAAATGAGTGAAAAAAAAGTTTTTGATGATGATTTACTATCATTTATTCAAAATAAAAATAAAAATAAAAATGCCCTAGATTTAGCTTGTGGAAGTGGGATTCACTCTATCTTCCTTGCAAAAAACGGATGGAAAGTTTCATCAGTGGATATTATAGAACAAAGTTTCAAAGTATCTAAAAATATAAAATATTTCAAAATTGATTTAGAAAATGACCAAATAGATTTTACTAAGAAACCACCATTTGATACTTTCTATGATCTGATCATTGTTTTTAAATACTTAAATATTACTTTGCTAGAAAAATTGCCCTACTTTTTAAATAATAATGGAGTTTTAATCTGTGAAACTTTCATGGAGGGAAACGAAAAGTTTGGAAGACCCAATAATCCAGACTTCTTATTAAAAAAAAATCAACTAAAAAAATTGTCGTTAGACGGTTTAAAAATTATATTATTCAACCAAGGAGAGAAGAATCATTCAGGTAAAAAATCTGTGATGCAAAAAGCTGTATTTAAAAAATATTAAGAATCATAACTGGTCATTGAGGGTATCTTACTACGAAAATACTTAATTGAAGTTACATTAATCTCAGCTGTAATTACCGTAGGTTTATTTTTTGCTTCTGCAAGAATTTTACCCCAAGGATCAACTATCATAGAGTGTCCATAAGTTTCTCTTTTATTTTCGTGAATTCCACATTGTGCAGGAGCAAAAACAAAACAACCATTTTCAATTGCTCTACTTCTAATTAAAGAATGCCAATGTGCCTTTCCTGTGGTTTTGGTAAAAGCGGCTGGAATTGATAAAAAATCTGCTCCATTTTTTGCTAATTTTTTATAGAGATTTGGAAACCTAATATCATAACAAATCGATAAACCCAATTTTCCCCAAGGCAAAGGAACTACTTTTATCTTTTTCCCTGAATCATATAATTTTGATTCTAAGTAATGCTCTTTCTCGTTAAGTTTTACATTAAAAAGATTAATCTTGTCATATTCAGCTGTAATCTCACCCTTGTCATTAATTACTAATGATCTGTTAAGAAATTTCTTATTTGGTTTGGCAAAGGGTAAAGAACCAATAATAAAATATACTTTATTCTTTTTAGAAAATTCCTTAATAAAATTCTCATTTTTGCAAAATTCATTTAATTTCCCTTTATCATCACTAAAAATCCCTACACATTCCGGAAGACAAATTAATTCTGGTTTCTTCTTAATAGCTTTGCTTATTAAACTATTAACATGATTAATATTATCAGTTGGAGAAATAAAACTATTAGTTTGAATACAAGAAACTTTTATTTTCATCTAATCTTCTATTAAACTTTTAATGGATTTATTTTTATTTAAAATTGATAATTGATCGAAACCTCCAATAAGTTCATCATCAAAAAAAATCTGCGGTACTGTATAATTTCCATTAGTTTTTTTTATCATTTCGTCTTTCAGCTCTGGTTTGTTATCAATAATTATTTCGTCAAAACCAAGTCCCTCACTAATTAATAATTTTTTCGCTGCAATGCAATATGGACAAATTAAAGAAGAATAAATAGTTATTTTTTTCATTATAATTTATAGTAAGTTATTTTAATGACAATAAAAATATTTGACATAAAATCAACTATTATTTCTAAAAATAATTCAGCAATGAATTGGAATGATCATAGTTTTATTTTCAAAAAATCTGCAAAAATAATCGCTGAAAAAACAAAGGAACTAGCAAAAAAATTTGATGAAATCTTATTAATCACATCAGATTTTAATGAACTTTTAAATGAAATAGAAGGCACAGAATATAAAAGGATTACAATTCTTTCACAATATAAGGAATTAAATAAAGTCAAAGCAAAAGAAAAAAATATAACAAGAATTTCTGGATTATTTGAACCCTTAAATATAGGAGGTAAGTTTGATTTAATAATTTGTCATTTATCTTTGCACAGAATAAACGATGTAGTTAATTTCGTAATTAATCTTAAAAAATATTTAAAAAATGATGGTGCACTTATTTGCTCATATTTTGGTGGAAAAACACTTATTGAGTTAAGAGATAGTTTAATTAAAACTGATGAACAATTAAATAAAGGCTTTTATCAAAGAGTAATTCCTTACATTGATATGATAGATGCAGGAAATATTTTCAGTAAAGCTGCTTTTTCTGAAATTGTATCTGATAAGACTACATATAAAATTAAGTATCGCAATTTTGATAAACTGTTGAATGATATTAAAGGAGTAGGAGAAAATAACTGTCTTACAAATAGAAACAAAGGTTTAATGACTAAAAATTTTTTGAATATGCTCAAAAAACTTTATTCAAAAGATTTCAGTGATTTAAACAAGAATTTTATTGCAACATGTGAAATTATTTCACTAACGATGTGGAATAGTTAGATTAACAATTCATTTCTTAATTTATTAAGAACAATCAAATTTGATGGAAGTAATATAGAATCATTAATTTCATTTTTTTTTAACCATTTTATTTTTTGTCCCTCACTTGGAAATACTTCTCCTTCCCATTTAACACAAATAAAAAAATATAAATCTAGATTTAATTTTCTATATTTATAAGTATAATTTAAAAAAAACTTAGTACTTTTTGGTTCTATTC
>JAOOJU010000035.1 GCA_028407765.1 Rickettsiales bacterium | reverse complement strand
AGTTTTGATAAATCAGCATCTGCTAAATCACTAACGTCTTTTGTTATTTGTAATTTTCTTTCTTGCATTAAATCAACCTGTCTAGTTGCAGAATTTTGCCTAGCACCAACTTTTGCTCTTTGATTTGATAAATGGTTTTGAATTGTTGATAGTTCATCTAACCTACTTGCAATCGTTTGATCATGATCAAAAACCGTCTGCGTGTTACCTAGACTAGCTCCAGAAGCATCAATAGGTTGAAAACTTAGGTATGATGTTGGATCCGCTTGAGACTTAGTTATATTTGGTATCTGTAAATCGCTTAAGGTTATATCGTAACTATATGCATTAGTTAGGGTTAATGTATCATTTGAATTTGATGTTGTTGAAATAGCTGCTGTAATATCAAGGTCTGCGGCATTAATAGCAGTTGCTACATCAGTTAAATCATTTCCTGTAATAGCAATACTAAAGTCAGCTGACTTTGCACCAGATGTAATCTTAAAAGTATATGTTCCAGGATCCTCATTTGTCAGTGTAATTTTGGCTTTTCCCGCTGCTTTAGCTGACTCAACACCACTATTAGCCGTTCTTATCGATCTACTAACATTATCAATAGCTGCAAATAAATCAGTTGAAACTCCAGTACTGGTGACAATGTCTTGAAATACAGTAGCGCCATCGAGAGTTGATTCTAACATTCTACTTTCAGATACAGCAACGCTTACACTTCCTCTATCGCCTTTGTAACTCACTGTACCATCTGAATCCATTTCAAAAGATCGTTGTTTTGTTTTATAACCTGAATAGATATATGACCCGGAAGAGTCTGTTGAGTTTGCTAAAGAAATTAATTCCTTTTTAAGTTCGTCAAATTCAAGAGCAATAGCTTCTCTATCTCCACTACTAAGGACATCATTTGATGCTTGAATTGCTAGTTCGTTAATTCTTATAAATACATTTTTTGAGGCATCGAGTGTTTTATCCATTAGGTTAAGTCTATTTAATGCAAGGTTTCCGTTCTCAATATATTGCTCTATTTTATTTTTTACATCGTTCAAACCAGAAAGTTGGACTGCACCAACAGGGTCATCGGAAGCAAAAATAATATTTTTTCCAGTTGAAATTTTTGATTGTATTTTCTGAACATTTTCCATTTGTTTGGAAAATTGACTTATTTGCTGTTCACTAAATAATTTATTACTTATCTTCATAAAGCTTAATTAGCAATAATTGTGCCTAACCAAGTAAATACCAACAGTAATTTGCGATATTATGATCTAATTACTGCTAATAAAGAATCAAATAAATCTCTGGCTGTTTGAAGAATTCTAGCATTTGCTTGATATGCTTGTTGAAATTGTATTAAAGACGATGCTTCTTGGTCCATGGATACCCCAGACATTTCATCTTCTAATGATTTTGCTTCATCTCGGGATGCTTCTGCAGTATTGGCTGACATTTCTGCGCTTCTTACAATAATTCCAACTTGTGCGACACTGTTATTAAATATATCCTGAAAACTTCCAGAGTTTATTCCATTTACGTCAGCTTCTTGAAGATCGATCATTTGTAAAATATTTCTATTATCTCCAATTCCATCTGAATTATTATTAATCGTGAATGTATCACTCAAAGCTGCGTCTCCAGTAAATTTTAATGATTTATCAACAGCATTAATAATCCCATTTTCAGGAATTAATCTTGTAGCAATTGAATGGAGTGTAGCTGAGTCAAAAATTTCAACTTTCGATGTATTAGAAGAGTCAATTATTAATTTATACTCAGTATCTATAAGGGGAGGGGAAATTTCTCCATAATTTGAAGCTATCTTTCTTGCTCCTGAGCCCGTCATTAAAATAATTAAATCTTCAGGAGGTAGATCAGTTATTGAAATATTACTTCCAGATAAAGAATTGACACCATTTGATGGGACTGAAAAATCAACAGCTTTTCCTTTTTCTAAGTCAGTTCCGATATTTGTCAATTTAATTGAATCATTTATAACATTTACTTGTAAAAGATTAGTTTTAAATCCAAATGTTTCAGCATTTGATCCATTTGAATAAGTAGTTTGATCAATAGTTATAGGGTTTTTATCTGCTTCTTTCTTTATAATTACTTGTGCATTTGTATCACTGACTTGAATTATTTCTGCAGTAACTCCTATAGATGTAACTTCAGTACCAGAAGAACCATCCCAATCATTATCATATATTTTTGCTACAACAGTTGAAAATGTATCAGATGAACTCCCGTTTCCTCCACCAAAGCTAACCAATGTAGCAGTTTCTGCAGTTGCATTTGCAAATGATGATGCTAAGCTAAAAGTATTAGCATCCACAACTTTGGCGTAATAGGAAGTTCCTCCAGTTAAACCAGTCATTGCTGTACCAGAAGCTGTATAAAGAATTTTGTCACCAGTTTTAAACCCATGACCAGTCGAGGTAATTGTTGTTGAGTTACTTGATATACTCCCTGAAGTAGTATTTACGGTTTTACTGCTAATAGAGAATCCTACTCCGTATGGATCAGATCTGCCTAAGGTGAAATGAAAATGGGTAGCTCCAGCTGATGGATTAGTAACGGATTTACCTGTAATAGTTGTTTCAATATTTGTATCATTCATTCCAAAAATAGCCGCATTTGTATCATTTGTGCTATCTACTGCAAAAGAAAATTGAGAAGCTGAAATTGTATTACCAGCAGACATATATAAGTTTTTTCCTGCATCAAAATTATCTGAAGCATTTCCTCCACTTCCACCTGTGATAGTTATTACTGAAGGAGATGAATTTGTTGCTAAAGCATAAGTAGTTGCAATTCGGAAATTGTGATCATCAGTTTTAACTACATAATAAGTTTCTCCATCTGTTAATCCATTAATTGGACTTGCAAAAGTATCTAAGGCACTGCCCCCAGTTCCACCTGTGATAGTAAAGGAAGTACCATTATTTGCATTGGTACTTGTTGTAGCTAATTTAAAAGTATTACTATCAGTTGCAATTGCATAATAGGTAGTTCCACTCACTAAACCGTTAATAGGTAAAGATCCATTTGCAACATACACAATTGGGTCTCCAGTTGAAAAACCATGAGCATTAGAAGTTATACTAGAGGTTGAACTAAAGTTACTTGTATCCACTGTGACTTTTTCTGCAGCGTTATAAACCACTGCATCCCCAGTTTTTAAACCATGTTCGGTATAGGTTATTGTTGAAGTATTACTAAAACTACTTGTATTCACTGTCAAAGCATCTTTATCTTCGAAATAAGCTGTAATTAGATTTTTTTCACCACCAGATACAATAACTTCACCATCTTCCATTGTAAGTGTGTAGGTTAAACCATCATGTTGAATCTTAAAACTACTACCGTCAGAAGGTAAAGATGCAACAGAAGTTCCAGAAATTTCTATAGATGGGCTGTTAGCTCTTAAACCTTCAGCTAATTTTTGTGAAATACTCAAAGGATTAACATTAGTTAATTGAGAGGCATCTACAGTTGTTGTAAATGACGAACCTGATCCAGTTGTAGGAAGAGTTAAACCATATTTTAAAACAGAACTGGATGAACTTGTTCCATCTGGGTGAGAAGCTGATTTATCTCCTTCAAAAACTTTTGGTTTTAAAGTTTTTGTTTCACCAGTTACTGAAGAAGTAATATCAAAATATCCGTCTTTTAATGCATTTTGAGAACTACTAACTGTTGTGGATCCTCCATCATTGGATGTTGAAATACTAATGGATGATTCTAATTGTAACTCTCCAGAAAATCTCGCAGCAGAAAAAGAAGAGCCATCAATATCTACAGATGCACCAGCAGAGGAAAAGTCATTTTTAAGAATTTCAAGTGTTAAAGGATTAGAAAAAATATCTGTGGAACTTCCATTCGCTCCACCGATAGTAATTGCAGTTCCAGCACTAGCATTACTTGCAGTGCTTGCTAATTTGAAAGTATTAGCTGAAACATAGATGGCAAAATAAGTGGTCCCACTTGTAAGATTTGTCATTGCGGTACCACCTGCCGTATAAATAATTTTATCACCTGTACTAAATCCATGAGATGAAGAAGTTAAAGTGGTTCCAGAAGAGAAAGAACTTGTATCAATGGTTTTTGAACCGGGTTGCGAGAAACCAGTCATTTGAATATCATCACCATCTGTATTTTCAAGTATTACACTTTTTTTATCCGTTGCTAGATATGCAGTAACACCTGTTCTGCCTGTATAGTTATTGATGGCAGTTGCAAGATTAGTAAGATCCGTTGTTACAACTGATTCGCTTATTGATACTGTTCCATTTGTACCGGCTTTACTTTTAAGTGAAAAAGAAATTGTTCCATCTGAAGTTGGAGCAGGTAATCTTATTCTTGTGATTGCTGACGCTTCAATCCCTAAATTGTTGGCATTGGTATTTATTAACTCAGAAACATAGCCTGCAGAAGATTCTATAGGAACTGTTATATTAACTGAGTCTGTATTACTAGAATTAACATTAAGAGTATATGCACTAGTAACATGACTTGATGGAATGGTTGATGCAGCTCTCTGCGCGCTTACTGCAGCTCCATTAGCTCCATAACTTATTATGTGATTGCCTGCAATTGTTGATCTATCGATATTTATTCCACGGTAACTATTGGCACCATTTCCATTAAGATAATCAGCTCTGTATTCTGCAGATGTATTAAAACCATTTTCTTGCGTCATATAAGTTGCAACTTCTGATGAAGAAAGAACTGTACCAGAAATATGTCTTCCTTCTCTGGTAAAGATTTGTAGATTACTTGCAGTTGAAACTGACGGGTTTGTTATGACACCATTGATTGTAGAACCAGTTGATACAGTTGCAGAATTAAAGTTTTGATCATTACTAGCAATTGTTAGAGTTGAAGAACCTCCGGATGCGTATAAACCAAGTGATCTAAATGTATGTGCATTTCCATTAACGTCTCTTCCACTGTTTAATATCTTCTCTACATCTTTAATTGTTTCTAGTCCTGTTAGATCTACAGTTACTGAAGTAGAATTAGCTAATGTCAATGTTATACTGGTTAAAGAAGTAACATCCGAAGATGATAGACCAAATTGTGCTTTTGGTTGATCAATGTAAGAACTTAAATCAATCGATGTAGTTCCAGTTGGAATAATTGCTGCTCCACCATCTGTTGAAAATACTGTTGATGTAACAGGTGTTAAGCTTTTTGAGAATACTTCATCAACCTTATTTATTTCTGTTCTATCTACTGACGCTATCAGAGAAATTTCTTCTAAATTAGCAGTGCCGGTATTACTTGATGCTGAACTTATAAGTGTTGTTGAAGCCGCAGCTATATCCTGTGGTCGAGAAAGTAGAAACTTCATACCAGAAGATTCATTTGAGGGGCTTAATGTAAATTCATCTCCATCAAGAGGTTGACCAAAAACTGAGACAGAAAAACCTGGAGCATCTATTTTAGAGACTCCACTCAAAGTACTATCAAGACTTGATGATGACAATTTCCATAGATTTTCAGATCCACTGTAAGCTAGAGAATAATTTTCTTTAACAACTTGATTTGGATCATCAACTTGAATTTCAATGCCAACTGAAGTTCTATTTGTTGGGTTTGATGTGGATACCAAACTGGTAACAGAAAACATATCATCTCCTGTTTTTCCATCTAAATTTAGCCCTGCTGTATTCACTTTATTAAATTCTCTTGAAATTATAATAGCTAAATTATCAATTTCTTTGTGTGTGTTATCTGCCAAAGCGTATGCATCTGTATAACCACTTATCAAACCTCCTTGAATTTGGTTTGTTGGAGTATTTAACAATCCAATAACTGGTTGAATTCTTCCATCTTTCAGTGTTACATCTATTGTGGTATTATTAGCTTTATCAAGAATCACAGGTCCTGAACCGGAGTTTCCAAGCCTTACTAAAGCTTCACCTCGACTACCATAACTAACGCTTATTTGTGATATTTGTGATATTTGATCAAGTATATTATCTCTTTGATCAAGTTTAGCATTTGATGCTTGAGAGGTTAAACCAGAGTTAAGTAAATCTTCATTGATTTGAGTTAATTGTTTTGTGAGTATGTTAACAGATGTAACAGCATTTTTTGCCTGTTCATGTAATCTAGATTTATAATTTTCTAACCTAGTTGAATAACTATTAAATTGTGAAGCAAGGTCGTTACCTCTTTCAATTGCAACAATTCTTGGTGCTTGATCATCTGGTGCAGCGGCAATTTCTTGTAAAGAATTAAAAAAATTACCAATTGAGGAACTTAAGTTTGAATCTCCTGGTAATAATATATTTTCAAGATCTGAAACTTGATCAGAATAAACATTTGCTTTTTCATAAATAGCGCTTGTTTGTCTAGCTTTATCTATTAAAAATTCATCAAAAGACCTTCTTATTTCTTCAACTCTTACACCAAGACCTGTTTGATCAGATTTTTCTGTAACTCCCCCTCCTGCGCCAGAAACTTCTGCAAGTGCTGTATCTCTTTTTTTGTAGCCTTCAGTGTTTACATTTGCAATATTTTGACCTGTTACAGCTAATGATTGCCTATAGGCTTGTAATCCACTTTTTCCTATATCAAATAAACTAGGCATATCTTAATTTCCATTCACCCTTTTACCGAATTGTCTGATCAAACCCTCGGCAATCCCAAAGTTATGATTTTTTGCCAAAGTTCTAGAGTATTCTTGATCTAACAATGACTGATATGTAGTGTGAGCCTCACTATCCAAAATACCTTCTGCAAGTTTTGCTGATCTTGCACTTTTTAACATTTGATTTACAAATAATGATTCAAATTCTTGAGCTACTTGTTCTAAAGTCATATCATTAGATAGCTTTTTTTTATCTTTTGATAGAACTTGATCGATAACCTTTTGATTCATTAGTTTATTTGTTGTGCTATCTACCATTTAAAACCTATATTATAATTAATTCAGCTCTTAATGCTCCTGCTTCTCTTAGGGCTTCTAAAATTGCAACCATATCAGTTGCTGTTGTTCCAGTTTCATTCAAAGCATCAACTAGTGTTTGTAGCTCAATACCTGGATCAAAAACAAATGCTCTTGCTGGATCTTCATCTACTTCTATTTCAGTATCTGCGGCGGTAGTTGCAGCAGTTCCTGCAACTGTTGCAGATGTCCCAACTACTGTTCCAGTTCCTTCAGAAAGAACTTTTGTATCTTCTCTTATCTTTACCGATAAACTTCCATGAGCAACTGCAGCAGGTGTTATTCTCACATCCCCTCCAATAACTACTGTTCCAGTTCTGGAATTGACAACAACTTTTGCTTTAGGTCTTACTGGTTCAAAGTTTATATTTTCAAGTAATCCAATGAAAGAAACTTTTTGACTTGGATCAGCTGGAGTTCTTACTTTTATAGAAGTTGAATCTAATGCTACAGCTACATCTGGTCCAAAAGTATTATTGATCGATTCAGCAACTTTATTAGCTTGTGAGAAATCAGATTGATGTAAATTTAGAACAATGTCTCGTTTTTTTAAAAAGTTACTTTCGACTTTTTTCTCTACTGTTGCACCACCTGGTATTCTTCCTACTGTAGGGGTTCCTTGAATCGTACTTGAACCGTCTGCTCCTTCAATTCCAAGTCCTCCAACCACAAGATTTCCTTGAGCAATAGCATA
Source organism: Rickettsiales bacterium (assembly GCA_028407765.1). Classification (GTDB taxonomy): domain Bacteria; phylum Pseudomonadota; class Alphaproteobacteria; order Methylaequorales; family Methylaequoraceae; genus TMED211. The sequence goes on along the minus strand of JAOOJU010000035.1, from coordinate 1,990 downwards.
GACCTCACCATCAGCGCCTTTCATTGCAGTCATTAATAACGTCCCTCCTTTTAATGACTTAGCTTTACCGATAGTTGAAATAGTAACATCAATTGTTTGTCCTGGTTTAGCAAAGGCAGGAAGGTTTGCTGTAACCATAACAGTTGCAGAATTACTTCCGTCAATATCCGCCATATTAGCAATAACACCGAACTGAGAAACCATTGATGCTATACTTTGTTTGGTTAAATTAACACTTCCATCACCGGTTTTAGCAAGACCAATGACTAGTCCATAACCAACTAGTTGGTTGGACCTAACGCCTGCCAATGATACTAAGTCTTTGATTCTATCTGCAAAAACAACTTGAGAGGAAAAAATTAATGCAAATAAAATGCTAAGTCCTCTTATGAGAATCATAGGTTTTTCCCTAAAAAGGTTTAGCATAAGAAAAAAACCTTCCTAACCAACCTTTAGTTGATACATTTGTTACTGATCCATCTCCAGAAACACTTATTTGAGCATCAGCAATTTTTAAAGATGAAACCGTGTTTGAGGAGCTGATATCCTCAGGCCTAATTACTCCAGCAATACTTACGTATTCACTTCCTGATTTAAATGAAACTTTTCTTGATCCTTTAATTTCTAAATTACCATTTGGAAATACTCTTACTACCGTAACAGAAACAGTTCCGTCAAGATTAAAGTTTGAGTTAGTAGTAGCTGTACTTGTCATATTTTCAGCAGAAGTTGTTGAGGTTAAATTTGCCTCTTTGATTCCCCCAGGAAAAAATAATTTACCAAGTATAGAACTTGGTCCAAAGATAGCCTCGGGTAAATCAAAAGTGAAATCTTGGCTCTTATTTAACGTTCCACTTCCATTATTATTTGCAGTTATTGTTTCGTCTAACGTTATTGTAATTATGTCACCAAGTTTATTTGCTCTTCTATCAGATGCAAAAAGACCACCACTTCCTTCATAAATTGTTCCTTCCAAACTTGTTTTGGTTTCGATGTTAGTATAATCAGGTTGTATGCTTTTAAACTCACTGTGTGTTGCGTGATTTTCAATAGCAGTGCAACCCCCAAGAATTAACAAAATAAATAATAAAATTTTCATGATAAATAATTTGATTAAAGATTATTACTAACAAATCTAAGCATTTCATCAACAGATGTTATGGCTTTAGAGTTAACTTCATAAGCTCTCTGGGTTTCAATCATATCAACTAATTCTTGTATTACATTTACATTTGAGCTCTCAAGTGCTCCTTGTATTAGTTTTCCAAAACCAGCAGCAAATGGATTTTCAAGAATTGGAGGTCCACTAGCAGTTGTTTCTATATAAAAGTTTTCACCTATGGGTTGTAATCCAGTTCTATTTTGAAAATCAGCTAACTGTAGCTGTCCAACTTCCTGAGCATCAACCTGCCCAGGTACTTGAACTGAAACTATTCCGTCAGAAGAAACATTTATCTTTGTTGCTTCGGCAGGAATTACAATTTCTGGCTGAATTATAAATCCACTACTTGTTGTAAGAGTTCCTTCGTTATTTCTTGCAAATGCACCATTACGTGTATAAACAATAGCACCATCAGGAAGAAGAACTTGAAAAAAACCACCACCATCGATAGCTAAATCAAGAGAATTATCTGTTGAAACTATACTTCCTTGTGAATGAAGTTTATTCGAATTTACAATATTAACACCCGTTCCAACGGAGAAACCTGAAACTAATTCCGTATCAACTGAGGTTTGAGCACCACTACTTCTTATAACTTGATACAGTAAAGATTCAAAATTAGCTCTGTCTCTTTTAAAACCATTAGTATTTACGTTAGCTAAATTATTTGAAATAACCTGCATTCTTACTTGTTGAGCGTTTAAGCCAGTTTTGGCAACGTGCATCGCATTAGTACTCATATTTTATCCTCTCATATTATAATTGTAACAGTAAATCTGCAAAGGTTATGCCATTTTAAGCATTTTATTAATTAAAAAAATATAAACT
>JAOOJU010000034.1 GCA_028407765.1 Rickettsiales bacterium | reverse complement strand
TAGACAAAAAATAGCCAATGAAAAAAGAAGACAATATTTAAATGAAGATTATTGGGGCAAACCAATTACAGGTTTTGGCGATATTGACGCTAAAATTTTGATTGTTGGATTAGCTCCTGCAGCACATGGTGCTAATAGAACTGGAAGAGTTTTTACTGGTGACAAGTCTTCAGATTTTTTGTATAAATGTTTGTACAAAGCTGGAATTTCAAGTTCAGAAAAATCAGAACATAAAAATGATAATTTAATATTACGGAATGCATATATAACCCTGGCATTAAAATGCTTACCCCCCAAAGACAAACCAACATCTAATGAACTAAATAATTGTTCCTCTTTTTTTAATGATGAAATAAAAGTACTAAAAAATGTAAAAGTTATAATTGCACTTGGAAAAATTGCCTTTGATAGTTGCGTTAATCTATTTAAATTAGATAAAAAAAAGGTTATCTTTAAACATGGTTTATCATACAAAATAACAAACAATTTAAAATTAAAGGCAAGTTATCATCCAAGTCCAAGAAATGTGAACTCAAAGAGAATTGACGAAAAAAAACTTATTGAAATATTTTTAGATATTCAACAGAGTTTATAAACCACACCATAAACGGTGTGGTCTATACGAAAATATTAGTTAACAGCTTCTTTTAGAGCTTTACCGGCTCTAAATTTAGGTACATTTGCTGCAGGAATGTCTATGGCTGCCCCAGTTTGAGGGTTCCTTCCAGTAGTTGCTTTTCTTTTTGTTACGAGAAAAGTACCAAAACCAACTAACCTGATATCTCCACCAGATTTTAACTCACCAGTAATTGAATCAAATATTGAATCTACAGCCTTTGATGCATCGGATTTACTTAGTCCTGTGTCGTCGGCTACTTTTGATATAAGTTCATTTTTATTCACATCAACTCCTTTGAAATACATTTAAATATTTATCTTATCTCCAGATTCCAAGGAGTCAACAGTAATTTTTTTAGTGTGTTAGGGGATTTTCTTTAGTTCTCGGTGGATTTTCAGCAATTGTGATGTCATTTTCATTCCATTTGATTGGGATAACTTTCGACACAAGAGCCTTCTTTAAGACCTCATCAGCAGAGTCAACACAAATTATTTCGACCTTAGACAATACTTGTTCTTCACCCATTTCAGTTAAGTCTTTCTTATTTTCTTTAGGAATTATGACTGTTTTTATTCCACCTCTGACTGCGGCTAAAAGTTTCTCTTTTAAACCACCAATTGGAAGCACTCTTCCTCTTAATGTTATTTCTCCAGTCATTGCAACATCATTCCGAATCGCAATGCCAGTTAAAGCAGATACAATTGCAGTAAACATACCAATTCCCGCTGAGGGTCCATCTTTAGGGGTTGCACCCTCAGGCACATGAATATGAATATCTTTTTTTTGAAAAATTAAAGGAGATATTCCAAATTTTGCAGAATTTGAATGAACATAGCTCTGTGCGGCTTGGACAGACTCTTTCATAACGTCCCCAAGTTTCCCTGTGTAATTTGTTTTACCTTTTCCGTGCATAGCAACAGCTTCAATTTGCAGAAGCTCTCCTCCAACCTCTGTCCATGCTAAACCTGTACATATTCCAACTAAATTTTTACTTTCTATTTCACCAAATCTAAATTTTTGAACACCTGAGAATTTATTTAAATTTCTTTTGGAAATAGTTACTTTTCTTTTCTTATCAACGATAATTGATTTTAGAGTTTTTCTTGATAGTTTTGAAATTTCTCTTTCAAGACTCCTAACACCTGCTTCTCTGGTATAATACCTTATTAAGTCAACTAATGCTGAATCAGCTAAGTCAATTTCTCTGGATTTTAAACCAGTTTCCTTAACTTGTTTTGGGACTAAATATTTCTTAGCTATCATTAATTTTTCATTTTCTGTATAACCAGATAGTCTAATAACCTCCATTCTATCAAGAAGTGCTTGTGGTATATTTAGTGTATTGGCAGTTGTTACAAACATGACATTGGATAAGTCATAATCCACTTCTAAATAATGATCATTAAAATTACTATTTTGCTCTGGATCAAGAACCTCAAGTAAAGCAGAAGCAGGATCTCCTCTCCAATCTGATCCAACTTTATCAACTTCATCCAACAAAAAAAGAGGATTCGAGAATTTAGATTTTTTCATACTTTGAATTATTTTTCCAGGCATCGAGCCAATATAGGTTCTTCTATGACCTCTAATCTCTGATTCGTCCCTGACACCACCCAAAGAAAATTTTATAAATGGTCTTCCTGTTGCCTTGGCAATGGACTTTCCCAATGATGTTTTTCCTACACCAGGTGGTCCAACTAAACAAAGAATTGGTCCTTTTGGTTTCTTTACACGAGTTTGAACAGCCAGATATTCAATTATTCTATCTTTTACTTTTGAAAGTCCATAATGATCGTTATCAAGGATTTCTTTTGCTTTGTCTAAATTAGTATCTGTAGTAGAATTTATCCCCCATGGAAGAGAAATCATCCAGTCTAAATAATTTCTAACAACAGTAGCTTCAGCCGACATTTGACTCATATTCTTCAACTTTTTTAGTTCAGAAAAAACTTTTTCTTTTGATTCTTTTGTAAATTTTATTTTTTTTAGTTTCTGCTCTAGTTCATAGATCTCATCTTTTGAATCTGGTGTATCACCAAGTTCTTTTTGGATAGCTTTCATTTGTTCATTCAAATAGTACTCTTTTTGAGTCTTATCCATCTGTCTTTTTACTCTATTCCTGATCTTCTTTTCAACTTGTAAAACGCCTATTTCGTCTTCCATAAAACTAATAACCTTGTTTAATCTTGTTTTTATACAAGTTTGTTCCAATAGATTCTGTTTTTCTGGAATTTTAAGACTTAGATGAGCACAAATAGTATCTGCTAGTTTGGATGGATCAGTAATTTGATTAATAGTAACTAAAACTTCTGAAGGAATTTTTCTATTTAACTTTATATATTGTTCAAATTGATTTATTGCAGTCCTAATTAAAGCATCAACTTCTTTGTTTTTATCTATTTTTTTTTCAACAAGATTAATAGTATAACATTCAAAGAAATCGTCATTATCTTTAAAATCTGTTATTTCGGTTCTTTCTATTCCTTCAACTAATACTTTAACTGTGCCGTCAGGAAGCTTTAATAATTGTAAAACAGTTGCTAGAGTCCCAATTTTAAAAATATCCTTTTGTTCAGGGTCATCAATGTTCGCATCTTTTTGTGAGACCAATAAAATTTCTCTTTGATTTTTTTCAGAATACTCAAGAGCCTTGATAGACTTTGATCTTCCAACAAATAATGGAACGATCATGTTAGGAAATACAACAATATCTCTTAACGGCAAAACAGGAAGTGCTGAATCAGAAACTAAGTTTTTCATTTATTACGCTTTTTTGCCAACTGTTTTTGGTGTCTTTTCATATATATGAAGTGGTTTTGTATTATTCTGGACAACTTCAGCATTTATCATAATTTCATTTACTCCTTGAATACCTGGTAATTCAAACATAGTATCTAAAAGAATATTTTCAAGAATAGATCTCAATCCTCTTGCACCAGTTTTTCTTATAAGTGCTTTGTCTGAAATCATTTCTAATGCCTCATCTGTAAACTCAAGTTTCACGTTTTCTAGGTCGAAAAGAGTTTGATATTGCTTAACCAAAGCATTTTTTGGTTTAGTTAAAATTTCTATCAAGGTCTCTCTGTCTAAATCGTCTAAGGTAGCAACTACTGGTAATCTACCCACAAACTCTGGAATTAAACCAAATTTTAATAAATCTTCTGGCTCTAATTTTTTTAGTATTTCGCCAGTTTGTAAATTTTGTTTATCTTTGACTTCAGCACCAAAACCAATGGAAGAACTATCTCCTCTATTTGAAATTATCTTATCAACTCCAGCAAAAGCGCCTCCACAAATAAATAATATATTAGTTGTATCAACTTGGAGGAATTCTTGTTGTGGATGCTTTCGTCCCCCTTGAGGAGGAACAGAGGCAACTGTTCCTTCCATAATTTTTAGCAGTGCCTGTTGAACACCCTCTCCAGATACATCCCTTGTAATAGAGGGGTTGTCAGATTTTCTACTTATTTTATCAACTTCGTCAATGTATACTATTCCTCTTTGAGCTCTATCAACATTGTAGTCTGATGCTTGTAATAATTTTAGAATAATATTTTCCACATCTTCACCTACATAACCAGCTTCAGTAAGAGTTGTGGCATCTGCCATTGTAAAAGGGACATCAATTATTTTAGCTAATGTCTCAGCCAAAAGAGTTTTACCCGAACCAGTTGGACCGACTAAAAGAATATTAGATTTTGCTAACTCAACTCCATTATTTTTTTTAGGATTATCTATTCTTTTATAATGATTATGAACTGCAACTGATAGAATCTTTTTTGCATCATTTTGTCCAATGACATATTCGTTTAACAGTCTGTACAATTCTCTGGGTGTTTCAACATTTGAGGATTTAGTAGAAGGGACACTTTTGTTTTCTTCTTTAATGATATCCATGCAAAGCTCTACACATTCATCACATATAAATACTGTTGGACCAGCTATTAGTTTTCTAACTTCATGCTGGCTTTTTCCGCAAAATGAACAAAATAGAGTGTTTTTTGTATTATTATTTTCAGACATATTTTTCTTTAATTATAATTAATAGTTTTTCAAAGTTATTAAAATACTGCAACCTTTATTCCAACTTTTTTATTTTTTTTTATCCATTGGTCTTTCAGTGACAACTTTATCAATTAGTCCAATCTTTTTTGCCTCATCTGAAGACAAAAAAGTATCTCTTTCCATAATTTTTTCAATATTTTGCAAACTCTGCCCAGTGTGTTTTACATATATGTCATTTAACCTTTTTCTAATATCTAGTATTTCCTTTGCATGTATTTCAATATCAGTTGCTTGACCTTGAACACCCCCAGATGGTTGATGTGTCATAATTCGTGAATGTGGCAAACAAAACCTCTTATTTTTTTGACCTGCTGTCAAAAGTAAGGAACCCATGCTTGCTGCCTGACCAATACATACAGTCGAAACATCTGGTTTGATGTATTGCATTGTATCATATATTGCTAGACCTGATGTAACAGCCCCTCCAGGAGAATTAATATAAAATGAAATATCCTTAGTTGGATTTTCAGATTCAAGAAATAATAATTGCGCAGATATAAGGCTTGCAACCATATCATCAACCTGCCCAGTTAAAAAAATAATTCTTTCTTTAAGGAGTCTCGAAAAAATGTCATAAGACCTCTCTCCTCTATTAGTTTGTTCTACAACCATTGGAATTAAACTACTCATTTTTTGTCACCTTATTTTTTTTTACTAAATTTTTTTCTGGTTCAAGTTCTTTAGTTTTGAAAAGATCATCAAAAGTATAATTCTTTGGTTTTAAAATGCAAACGTTAGAAATGAAATTTAATACTTTTTCTTCAAAAGCCAAACCCTTAAGATTATTCATCATCTGAGGATTTTTTTGATAAAAATCAACAACTTTTTTTTCATCACCAGGATATTTCTGAGCTTCTGCAACAACAGCTTGTGTTAAATCTTTGTCATTTACTTCGATTTTATTATTTTTCCCTATGGAATTTAGTATCAAACCTAATTTCACCCTACGAGTAGCAAGTTCTTTGATTTCTTTATCACTTTTCTTATTATCTTGAGTCTTCATAAAATTTATTTCTTCTTCTATCATCTTTGATGGAATTTCAAACTTAGAAACACCCAATATTTTTTCTGTTATTTCTCTTCTTACTTTAAGGGATGAAAACTGATTATAATCACTCAACATTTTATCACTTATTTTGCTTTTAAGCGAATCTAAGTCCTTCTCTCCCATTTCTCCCGCCAGCTTTTCATCAACCGCAATATTTTTTACTCTTGATTGTATATCTTTGATTTTAATTGAAAATACAGCTTTTTTACCAGCTATATCCTTTACTCGATAATCATCGGGAAAAGTTACATTTATATCTTTTTCTTGATGAATAGTTGTTCCTATCATTTGTTCCTCATAACCTGGAATATATTTATTTGAACCTAAAACAACAGTTTCATCTATACCTTTGTTTCCCTCAAAAGGTTTGTTATCAATTTTCCCTTCATAATCGAAAAGAATCAAATCACCTTTTATTGTATTTCTCTTTGTCTTCAGTGGTTCAAATCTCTCGTGCTTGGCAGCTAGTTCGTCTAGAGCTTTATTAATATCTTTTTCCAATATTTGTAATACTGGTTTCTCTATTTCAATTTTCTTTAAATCTATATCTTTTATATCAGGCATCTTCTGAAAAGAAACATTAAAAATAAGTTCACTACCCTCTTCAAACTTTTTTATATCAACCTTTGGTTGAACAGAGGGTTGAATTTTTTTCTCAATTACCACCTCCTTTAGTGTTGTATTTACAATTTCATCTAAAACTTCTGGAAGCACTTTACTCGAGTACCTTTGTTTTACAATATTCATTGGTACTTTTCCTGGTCTAAAACCTGGAAGTTTCGCAGTATCAGCAATTTTTAAAAACCTTTCATTTAATTTTTCATTAATCTTTATTGCCGGAATTGTGACATTCCACTCAATATCTAATCCTTTAGTCTTTATTTCTTCTACTTTCATTTTATCCTTTAAAAAATGGTACGGGCGGAGGGACTTGAACCCACACAACCGAAGTCACTAGAACCTAAATCTAGCGCGTCTACCAATTCCGCCACGCCCGCATAATATAAATATCTACATTAAAAAACAACATTTATAAATTTAAATCAATTATTATTTATAGTTTCTATTACATGAGGAATTTCGTTTATAAAATCTTCCGCAATTACGTTATTAGAATTATGTGATAGTTTTCCATGTATCCACACTGCAATTACTGTAGCTATTTCTAAATCTGCTTTTTGAGCTGAAATACCAGCAATTAACCCACATAAAATATCGCCAGTTCCGGCTGTAGCAAGGCTTTTTTTGGCATTATTACTAATCCATACATTTCCATTAGGACATGCGATGACTGTATCATTTCCCTTATAAACAACAATTGAGGAAGACAATTTAGCCGCTTTAATTGTAAGGTTTATCTTATCAGATTTTTTAAATTTAAATATCCTTTTAAACTCACCATGATGAGGAGTTAAAACTGAATTATTTTTTTTTATTAATTCAGCAAACAAATTACCGGGATTAGATTTAAATATACTTAAAGCATCAGCATCAATTATCACTGGGATTTTATTATTTAGACTGTTAAGTATTTTTTTTTTTTTGAACTTCAATCCTAAACCTGGTCCAATAACTATTGTGGAAAATTTTAGGAAATTGATATTTTTATCAAAATTCATAATAGTTCCTGGTTCAACGTAAGGATAATATTTTAAATATTTTTTTGGTAAATGTATTGTTGATAACCCTGCCCCCACTTTTCTTGCAGCCAAAGCAGTCAACCTTGACGCACCAGGAATTTTTCCACCAAAAACTAAAACATTTCCTTTTAAATACTTATGAGTATCAATTGAAGTAGTTGGCAGATTATTTTTTACAATTTTTTCATCAATAAGTCTTATTTTTGGTGATCTTTTCAATGGATCTAGACCTAAGTCAATAACCCTGACTTCGCCACAAAATTTCTTTCCAGGCAGAAGTAAATGGCCTGGCTTCAAAAAACCCATGGCTAATGTAAGTTTCGCTTTAATTGCAATTTTTTTAATATCACCCGAATCTGCATATATTCCAGATGGGATGTCTATTGATATTACGTATTTTTTGATGAGGTTTATTTTTTGAATAATCTTTTTATTTTCTCCATTCACGTCTTTATTCAAACCAATTCCAAAAATTGCATCTACGATTATTTCATTTTGATCCAGTAATCTATCAAAAATATGGTTATCTGTTGTGAAATTATTTTTTCTTAAATCTAATAATTTTACGTTACATTTGTTCTTTTTAGCTAATTCGTAAACTCTCTTTCCATCTATTCCATTATTACCATATCCTGTAACAAACAATGTTTTTTTATTTTTTATTAATTTTTTTATGGATTTCCAGATTTTTAAACCAGCAATATCCATAATGTTTTTCTTGGGATTTTTTTTAAAAAAATCATTCTCTGATTGAATTATTTGCTTAATTGTTAGTATATTATCTGATGACATTTTATAAATACAAAATTCTTTTTCTGTTTAGCTTTTTTTCTATTATATTTTCATTTCAAAATATAAGTAGTAAAAATTTAGAGATAACCTCGATTATTATCCTTGAAAAAAAAATACCGATGAAATGCGGTATAAATATTTATAACAAAGAAAAAGATTACAATATCAGCTTGAGTATTAAAAAAAAGAATAATAAAACTTTTATCCAATTAGCTTTTTATTCTGAAAAATTTAATATTACAGAAGGAAATATTAAAACAAACTCAGTTGATATTGGTGAATATTTAAATAAAGAAAAAAAAAAAAAATTTAATTTATATAAAGAAGGACTGGCAGATGTTAATAATGTATCTTTATTATTCCAAGAATTTTTAATTGATGGAGCTACAGTTAATATAAATAATGATGAACTTAAAATTAATGGTCCAATTGATTCTAAAGTAAGGTTAGAATATTTGTTTTGTACCGGAGAAATGTTTCATCCAAAATATAATAGATAATGAAAAATTACAGTCTTAATGAAATCAATAAAATTATGTCCTCCCCTTTGGGTGAATTACTATTTGAATCGCAAAAAGTGCATAGAGAAAACTTTCCAAAAAATGATGTCCAACTTGCATCATTAATTTCGATTAAAACAGGCTCATGTCCAGAAGATTGTAAATATTGTCCTCAATCCGCTCACTACAATGTAGATTTAAAGAAAGAAAAACTTATCGACTTACTGTCTTTAGAGAATGCAGCAATTACAGCAAAAAAAAATGGCGCACAAAGATTTTGTATGGGTGCTGCTTGGAAAAAATTAAAAGATGGAAATGATCTCGAAACAGTAATTAAAATGATAAAAACTGTAAAGTCTATTGGTTTGGAGGCATGCGTAACCCTTGGAACTATCACCGAAAAACAAGCAAAAAAACTTAAAGAAGCTGGTCTTGATGCTTATAATCATAACATAGATTCATCACCCAACTTTTATAAGAAGATTGTAACAACAAGAACTTTTAATGAAAGACTCGAGACCATTAATAAAGTTAGAAAAGCAGGAATAAATGTATGTTCTGGAGGAATTCTGGGAATGGGAGAAACATGGAATGATCGAGCAGAAATGCTAAAAATTTTGTGTGATATGAGACCACAACCAGAAAGTGTGCCTATTAATGCTTTGGTTCCTGTGCCTGGTACACCACTAGAAAATAGAGAAGTAATAGACTCCATTGATATTATTAGGGTTATAGCAACTGCCAGAATATTAATGCCTAAGTCCAGAATACGACTATCCGCAGGCAGAAAAAACTTTTCCAAAGAAACACAAATTCTTTGCCTAATTTCTGGAGCAAATTCAATTTTTTATGGTGAAAATCTTTTAACAACCGAAAACAACGAAATGAAAGAAGATATAAAATTAATTTCTATGTTTAATGAAATCGATAAAGATATAATTTCAAACAATAATAATGATAATGATAATGATAATAAAAATTCAAAATATGAGAATAAAAGTACTAAAATAGTTTCTCTTGGTAACTATTAATAAATCCCTTTA
>JAOOJU010000033.1 GCA_028407765.1 Rickettsiales bacterium | reverse complement strand
AGTAGTTTAAAAATTTCAAAGACTTGCTCTTTAAAGAAAAAAAAGGGTATTATGATTGGTATGCTCCCCCTTAATAAAATCTCTAAAAATTTAAATTTTGTGTCTAACAAAAGAATTTGATCACTTGATCCAAAATGATAGATTGATAATGCCAGAAAAATTATCATAAAAATATTAGGGGAGATCACCCAAAAAACAGCAAATAATATTGCTAATGAGATATATATAATAAAAAACATTAAACTTTGGTATTTATTTTCTATTAATCCAATTTTTTTCCCAACCTCATAATCTAGGCTTCCATGAGCGATTCCAGGCCAAATTAATGGTAATAGAAAAAACAAAAACTGACTTGTATAATCACCAAAGAAAATATCTTCAAAAAAGAAATGAATTATAAATACACTTATTGTTGAGATAATAAAAAGATATGTAACAAATTTATTTTCCATTATTTTTTATCAATGTAATAACAGCATAATAAACGAGTTTAATTTTTGGTAATGCCCATAAAACTTTAAATGTGTCCAACAAACTATTAGTGTTTGTTAGAAATTTTATAATAATCTTTAATTCTAGATTAGAAAAAAAAGCCATGAGAACTTTTACTGACTCAATTGGATTTTTTTCTAATAACATGCAAAATGTACTATCTAAAAAATTTGTTAATGAACTTTGACTGACTAAAATTGGTTTTTTTTTAATTATTTGATCAACAATTATTTTACTATTGTTAAACGCGTTTTGGAAACAATAACCCGATGATCTTCTTATCCAATTATTTGCTGTACCAATAGTGAATATTCTTTTTGAATAATTTTTATTATCTAAATTATACATAGGAATAATACCTTGCTCTATCCCAATTTTTTTAAACTTACTTTGTGGAAATTTTTCTTTAATATATTCATCGATATCTCTGATATATTTTTTTTTATTAAAAATATTATTTGAGAAGTATGTTGTTTCAATTAAAGCCCTTTTGTCATTGAATGGTAAGATATAAAAAAAATGGACAGCCTTATCATTCTCCTGAAAGTCCATTAATGTAACTTCATTTTTATTGAATATTTTTTTTTCAAATAAGTATTCAATACCTAAAAAATGTTGTACTAGTTTTTTTTTTTCAATTTGTGGTGGTCTGCTATCAAAAACAAATTCTGATTTAAATTTTTTTTTATTTGATTCTAAAATTACACTATTTTCTTTTTCTATCAAATTAGTAATATTTTGATCAAAAAGAATATCAAGATTCGAGTATTTTTTAACTGTATTTAAAATTTTTTTATACAATTTTATAGAAGGGATATTATTATATGAAAACTTTTTATCATTTTTTATTATAGTCTTTTCATTACAACTAATCTTTATATTTTTCCATATATGATCAGAATCATTCGTAAATTCATTTATGGGATAATTCCAAAAACACCAATTTTTGTCGTTCTCTAATTTTTTTTTTTTTTCCAAGATTAGAATTTTTTTTTTTGTTCTATTACATAATTCCAGTACAAGACTTATTCCAGATAATCCGCAACCTATAACTATAATATCATAAAAGTTGTTTTCTAAATGGTTGCTCATTGTTTTTATCTAATTTTTAATAATAGTCCATTTATATAATCTTCAATCTCTTCAGTGTTATAAATTTTTACTTTATTTGTTGAGGTTAAGAAAACACTTGAAATAAAACAATTAAAAGTTATAAAAATTTTTTCTATAAATGTCACATATATTCTTTTATTCCATATTTGCTGTGTATTACATTTAATTTTAAAACCAATTCTTTGATATAGATTTGACGCTAACATAATTGGAAATCTGTGTTTGAATGGTAATTTCTCAATACCATATAATGCCTGCGCATAAAGAATATCTGAATACATTATTATTTTATGAAGATCTTTTGAGAATATTTTTTGTTTATTTTTATTAGTAATTAATTCATAACTGGAAGATAATAAAAAATTTCTAAAGTCTTTTGGAAAATAAATTCTATTCATTAATAAATCTTCTTTAATATCTCTTGCTATATTGGTAAGTTGCATGGCTATTCCTAGTTGAACCGCATGTTTGAATAGTTCTCTATTTTTTACATTCATTATATTACACATCATTATTCCCACTGTTCCTGCAACTTGATAACTATAAGTTATAAGTTCCGAGAAAGTCTTAATGTCAATTTTCTTTTTAAGGTCCTTGATAACACCATTAATTAAGTCGATTGGAACCTCTTTATTAATTTTATATTTTTTTGAGATAATCAAGAAATCTGAAATAATACTATCTTGGGATTTAAAATCACTTAAATCCTTAATTATTAATAATAATTTTTTTTTGGAATTACTTGTACTAAATTTTTTACTGTCACCTATATCATCTATATATCTGCAAAATGAATATAATATTTCTATATCTTTTCTCTCAATTCTATTAAAAAAAACTGAAGCCCAAAAGAAACTTTTTGCTCTTTTTTTTATCGAGTAAGATACTTTATTCATTCTTTTTTAAAATATTTTCAAGAACTTTGGCCGAACTCATTACACCTGGAACACCAGCACCAGGATGACTACCTGCACCAACTAAATATAAATTTTTATAATTCTCTGATTTATTATTGAATCTAAACCATGCTGATTGCTGAAAAATTGGAGATATTGAAAAACCTGCACCATGCTCAGATAAGTAATCATTTTTAAAATCAACTGGATTCATAAAAAAGCAAACTTTCAAATTCTTTTTTAAATTAGGTAGTAATGTCTTTTCTAAAGCTTCTAATATTAAATCTTTATAAGATTCACTTTCAAGTTTCCAGTTTACTTCAGCTTTAAGGTTTGGTACTGGTGATAATACATAGAATGAGTCACATCCTTTAGGAGCCATATTAACATCAGTAGCAGTCGGTCTATGTAAATATAAACTGAAATCTTTTACTAGTTTGTTACCATTAAATATATCATCTAATAATCCCTTAAACCTGTCTCCCATCCAAATAGTATGATGTGCAATATTATTATATTTTTTTTTTGTTCCAAAGTAGATTACAAACAGTCCCATAGAAAATTCAAGCTTTTTTACAGTATTATTTTTCCACCTACCCTTATTTCTTTTTATCATTTTAGTATATAAATATGCTGGATCCGCATTTGAAACTACTATGTCTGAAAAGATTTTTTTATTATTAGAAAGTTGAATTCCATGTACACTATTATCCTTTATTAATAACTCTTTGACCTCACTATTTAAATAAATTCTAATCCCTTCTTCTTTCATCAATTTCGTAAATGCATTGATGATCGCTCCAGTTCCACCCATTGCATAATAAACTCCCCATTTTCTCTCTAAAAAGTGTATCAGGTTGTATATCGATGTGGTTGAAAATGGGTTGCCTCCGAGAAGTAATGGTTGAATACTGAAAGCTCTCCTAATATCTTCATTTTTTATATATTTTGATACTAGCTGATATACAGTAAGATAGCTTTTTAGCTTCATTAAAGATGGTAACTGTTTTAACATAAACCAAAAGCTATGAAATGGTTGATGAGATAGTTTTGTGAAACCAGTATCAAAAATCTTTTCAGACATTTTAACTAATTTTCTGTAACCTTCTACGTCTTCAAAATTAAATTTTTCTATTTCTCTTTCTGTATCTTTTATGGAGCCACCATAATTAAAATATTTTCCACTTTGAAAATAAAACTTATACCAAGGGTCAAGTAATTTAAATTCAACATATTTCTCTCTTTTTTTGTTGAATAATTTAAATAACTCATCAAAGAGAAATGGAGCTGTTATAACTGTAGGGCCAGCATCAAAAGTAAAACCATTTTTTTTAAATACTCGAGCTCTCCCACCAAGCTGATCTAATTTTTCGAATATTGAAACTTCATAACCAAGGCCTTTTAGCCTGAGAGCAGAAGCTATCCCCCCGAAACCTGAACCAATAACTATAGCTTTCTTTCTCTTCATAGCATTAGATGTAATAAAAAAAAAAAAAAATTAAATTAACTTTTTTGATATTCTTAATAAAGTATTTTTTATAACAAATTTCGTAATAAAATGAAACTCATCTCCGGAATTTTTAGAAATAGAGATTGATTTATTTATAACATTGTAAAGATGTTGAATTGTTTTTTCTATAATTCCTTTTTCTTGTATTTTTGTAATCCAAAAATAAATTTCTTCTTCCGAGATTGATTCAAATCTTTTTTTTAAGAACATATTAAGTAAGTATTTTTCTGATGAGCTAGCATAGTTTATGTAATGCATTATTAATGCATTCATTTTGCCCTCTTTTAGATCTCTCCCAGGAAGACCTCTTTCTTTAATACCTAAGAAATCAGATAAATCATCTTGAATTTGATAGGCTAGGCCAGCTTCATAAACTGAATTTAGTGTATCAGATTTAATTGACTTACCTGAAAGAATCATTATCAATTTTACTGGAAGGCTGAGTAGACTTCCAGTTTTAGCCCTAGCTGTTGATTCATAGTCTTCCATTCTCAAATCTAAATCAGCTCGCGTCTGTATCTCCCGAGTTTGTCCAGCTACGGCTTGCTTTATAGCCCTACTAAATTCTTTTATAGCCTTAATTTTGTACTTTTCTCTAGAAGGTGCGTTAGAGAGGATTTCAAAGGCACTTGAAATAAAATAATCACCGAGATTAATTGCTGATGAATCGCCAAATCTACTCCAAACAGTTGGCTTTCCTCTTCTTAATAAATCTCTATCCTGCAAATCGTCATGAATTAAAGATGCATTATGAATCAACTCACATGCGGAAGCTACATATATTGATGAAAGTTCATCTAGATTAAACTTTTGTCCTGAAACTAATGCTAAAGCAGCCCTAAATCTTTTTCCACCTGACTTAAGATGGTATCTTGAGCACTCCCCCATCCATGAATTATCACAAATATTATCGTATAATAATTTCTCAACTTTTAATAATTGCCTTTTTAAAAGACTTGAATTTATATTAAGATTTAAATTAGTGTTCTTAAATGAATTAATTATTTTCCAGTCACTTGATTTTGCAACAGATACAGTATTTTGTTTTGATAATTTGTTTAGTAATTCTATCATAAAAAAAAAGGGGAAAGTTTTACTTTCCCCTATTTGATTTGTTCAATAACTATTAAAATTAAGCTTTAGCTTCAGACTTAGCAGCAGCCCAAATAACTAAACCAAAAGCGATTTTATTAATAAAATCTGCAAGGTTGTAAATGGCATTCAATGAAGCTTCGTCTGTCCCGCCGGCTAAATAACCTAGGAAGTAACCTATTGGGTAAATTGACCAACCTATAGAGACAATCCACTTCATAGCGTTAAAAGCAGTTTTTTGTGCCTCAGAGTTACTTGCAGAATTAGCTTGTGCCGCTTCTCCAGCAAAGATTTCATATAAGATGTAAATCCATCCTGCCATACCAACAATAAAGCCCATAGTTGCATTTATAAAACCAGCTTCACCCATAAAACCGGCAATTAACATTACTAGTGTTCCGACTAAAAGTCTCCAGAATATACCAGCAGTAGCAGCGCCAACAGCAGCAAGAATTAGATAGAATTCAATCATTTGAAGTGGTACTGTTAGTAACCAATCAATATATCTTAGTACAGTAGGGGTTTCTCCAGTAGCAACCCATACATCACGCATATAATAGTAATGAACTGCAGCAATTAAAGTAATTAAGCCTGCAACTCTCACTGAAGTTCCCCAATGTTTTCCAACATTATTGGCTTCAGAAAAAAAGAAAAAAGTTGATGCAACCATTGAAACAGAAATTATCCAAAAAGTTACTCCAACAAAATCAGAAGTTTGAAGCATATTCTCCATAATAAGTGTCCTTTCATAATTTAAGAATCACAACAAAAAGTTAATGTTGCAGATTCGTATTAAAATTAATATGAGGGAAAATTAAATGCTTATTAAAATACAGCTTAACCCCTCCCCATAAGTTATTAAACAGGTATATAATGACTAACTAATTACCTTTATTCAAGAAAATCCTTATTTTTTTTTGTAAGTAACTGATATATATAGATAAAATTTATATTACATATGATAAAATAGCTAAAAAAGTTACATAGACGCGAAGTTTTATAAACCATTCTTTTAATAAATTTCTTTGCAATAATAAGTCTATTAGTAATGAATAAATAAGGCCTAAGCTTATTACCCAAGATGGACTTATCAACTCATTAAATATAAATGACCATCCCCACAATGAGTTTAATAAAGGTAAAGCAAGTTTGGTTTTAGAAATCTCATTTTCTGAGATGTATCTTTGCATCTGCATTCCTGATAAGTATGATATGATTATTGCTCCATATGTAATTTGTATTTTTTCATTTTCTAAAAAAGAAATATTAAAAATTAGAGAAAAATGCTCCAGATAAAATGGCAACAAACCAAGGATTGTAGTAATAACTATAAAATTTTTCATAATTTAATTTTTTTCTGTACTTATTGGTTAATATCATAAATTATAGTAAAAAATTAACTCTTTTAATGAATTATGGATCTTTTTGAAGTCAAAAAATTAAGTTTTTATCTAAATAATAAATTTGGGTCAGATGAATTTAAACTTAAAGAAGTTAAGAGAGAGGACTCTGTCGAAGTTTATTTTAAAGAGGAGTTTATTGGTCTTATTTATAGAGATGAAGAGGACGGAGAAGTGGCTTATCAATTTCACATGACAATACTGGATGAAGATTTATTAGATGGTTAAATTCAAATTTTTCTTCCTAATCATAATTTTTGTTTCTAGCAAATCATTTTCTCATCATAAGATATATTCTCCAAGAGTAGAGGAGGGAAGAACCTCTCTCGAATGGAGAGGACATTTCAATCATGATAGATCTAATGAAAATAATAAGGAACATCACCATGTATTTGAAAGTGAAAATTCATGGACAAATTTCTGGCAAAGTGAGATAGAGTTTCATGTATCTGACAAATCTGATACTCCCTTAGATTGGGAAAAACTTGAACTTCAAAATCAATTACAATTATATGACTCTGAATCCTATGCAGCAGCACTATATTTTTCATATAACTTTATATTTGAAGGTTCGAAAGCCGATGAAATTGAATATAAGTTTTTAAATGAATATTCGAACAAGTATTTAAAATTTATTACTAACTTTATTTTTGAAAAGGGAGTAGGAAAAAAAGCTCATGGTTCAACCGAATTTTCGTTGACAAATTATTTAGTTTCAGAAAAACCAATTTTTGAGGAAATAAAAATTGGAATTATTGGCTTTTCTGAGTTAGGTTATTTAACAAAAATCAAACCCTATCATCGACAAGAACATATGTACGGAATTCAATTTGAAAGAGATATCAATATAAATAATATTGAGTATGAATTTGTACTAGGTTATTTGAAGGGATTAACAAGTGAAACATCTAATCACTCATTTATATGGAACATAGAATTAGAGTTTTAATTTCTTTGGATATTTTTTACTTCTAGTTCATAACTCTCTTTACTTATTAAACCTCTTTTCCTTAGATTCTTTAATTCATTCAAACGTGAATTATAACTATTTGTATTTCTGGGTTGGTTATAATTTCTTTGATTTTGATAATTTCTAGTATCACGGCTATAGTTTTGTCGATAGCGTGGATCATAAATATAATTTGGTGGGTATTGGTAATTATATTGATTTCTATAGGCTGGAGGATATTGATAATTTTGTTGATACCCATAGTTTGGGGGATTTTTATAGTTAGGATAAAAATTTTGATTGGAGTAATTATTACTTTGTAAACTTTTAAGTTCATTTCTCAATTTTGATACTTCATCATGTAAACTTTGAACCTCGATAGTGCTTCTTTGTGCAAGAGTTCTATCTTTCTCACTTATCCGTGACCTATTTCTAAGTGCTTTATTAGTCAGTACGAGCCAATCAATTCTTCCTTTGGCTTCTTTTGGTCTATAAACTCCTGAGTTTGGAGGTGCAGTAAGTATAAACTTATTCTTAATACTAACAGTTCTGGAACCTGGCACGTATGGATTTAATTTTAGATCAGGATTAATACCAGCAGCAACCATTGGATCTGTTTCATGCATATTACCTTTTCTGAATATTGAGCCAAAGATAATATTTAAACCATTCTTATTATAAAAAATTCTTGCTGAAGATATTTTGTTTTCTTTTAAATATTTTGCTTTATACCATCCTTCTATAGTTATAACGACATCCTGACTTTTTTGTGCTTCGATTAGCGCTTCACTGATTGCTACTGCATAATTGGCAACTTTTTCATCGTTAAAAATTGGAAATGTTTTTAGTCTATCTTTAATTAAAATTAGCCTGAGAGCTCCTTCTATTTTTTCTGAAGCTATATTTACTGGATGTATGTTTGGTCTACCTGAAATATCTTGTTCCTCGAGTTGAACACGTTCATGACCGTTTTTATAATAGAACTTATTTTCAAAAAAACTATTTCCAAATCCTGTCAAGCTATCCCCGAGTGAACAGGATGCGAGATAAGGAAAAAGAAATAGAAGAAAAAGGTAATTTAATTTTTTAAACATATTTTAATATAACCAAAAAAAAAGGAGAGTAAATATACTCTCCTTTTTTTTTATAATATTTAGTATTGTTAGTTAACTCTACCAGAAGAAGAATCCACCAACTCCACCGAATACGTCATCATAAGAACCACCCATGTGGAATGCTTTTTGAGCATAACCACCTTCAGCGATAATCCATAGACTGTCATTTACTTTATGCCATAACATTGCAGAGTGCATATCATGAAAGTTAACTTCGGCAATTGTGTTACTTTCGATTTCATCACCAGTTTGTAACTTCCAGTTACCACCGTAAGAATAACCAACATTAGTACCACCACCTAAGTCAGCAGTACCTTGAAGATATCCACCGTAAGATTGGTATGCTTTACCAACACCGTCTAAAGCACCTTCAGAGTGTTGTCCTCTCATACCCATACCTACACCATACCAACCACTAGCTACTAAAGCTAAGTTTTTGTATGAAAGCTTGGTACCAAATGCAACACCAGCTGAATCAACATCAGTACAGTTCTTGTTTGCAGCTATACCAGTTGGCGCTTCGTCGTTACAAAGGTTTGCAGCAGCGGCGGTAAATTCAGTATTCTGATAAGAACCATCAAGCCAGCCGTCTACACCTAAGTCACCTAAAGATCCAGAATATGTGATTTGTGCTTCAACTCTTGGTGATGTTTTATCAGTTGCATCTGCAGCTGTTTCTACAGAAATAACATCGTTTGGATCAAAAACACCTATTTTAAAACCGAAAGGTCCAACTCCAGGAGTTGTCCATGAAATTTGTGGTTGAAAGTCAGTATACAAATAACCAAGACCGATTCTACCAAGTGTAGTATTACTGTTGTCAGCACTAGGAGCAGCACCAACACCAAATAATAACATATCATTTAAAATCGCACTGCTTTGGTGAATACCGAGACTTCTACCAACTAAGATTGTACCAAAGCTTCCTGAAACAGAGAAGTTAGTTTCACGAATATTGATTTGACCGTTTCCAAGAGCATTTTGTCCACCATTCATGTGAGTGTACAAACCAAGTCTTGCTTGCATGTCTAATCCGTTGTTAGTTGGAGCTTTTAAAGTCATACCCCAAACGTTAGGTAAAAGTCCTGTTACAATACCAATTTCGTCAGTGCCTTCACTCATGATTCCACCTTCACTTTGGAATGTAGCAACATCACTTGCACCTACACCGTCAGCAACAGGAATATCTGCACTTTGTTTCATAATAAAAGCGTTGGCAGCACCATCAAAAGATACTTCCCATCCCTCTTGACTCATAAGAAGAATCTTTGATTCAGCTTGTGGAGCTGATAAAGCCATAACAGCCGGAATAGCGGCTATTGCTATTTTTTTAGAGAAATTTTTCAATTTTCCCTCCCTTAAGTTAAAATTAATAATATACAAGTACTACAATATTATACCACAGCTATAAAGTCATATCATTGCATCTTGTTATAAAAACACAATATTGTTGTAAAATTGCAACAAACTAATCAAGAACATAATTAACAGGTATCTCCAAGGTGATAGATTTATTATCATTAAACAGTATTTCTGGAGGCTTGAGTAATTTTTTCTTTCTTAACAACAATGACTTTGTTGCTTTTGCTAATCTTTTTGGTCTTTTAGTAACATCAATTATCTCCAATATTTTTCCTTTAGAATCGATTATAACTCTTGTTATAATTTTCCCTTGTTCTCTTCTCATTATTGATTGTCTTGGATAAATATTATTTGCAAGTAAATTAATCTCATCTGAAACAAGATTTAGATATCTAGTAAGCAGTTTATTTTTTAATATTTCATCATCATTTGTTTTTTTAGTTATTGCTTTTCTATTAAGGCTAGTCGTTTTATTTTGCTCTTTTTTAAAAACTTTATTTTTAGGAGCTTCTTTTTGATTTTTCGTCTGAACTTCTTCAGATTCAAGTTCTTTTTTTACATTTTTTTTATTTTCAGTAACTACTTCTTCTTTAATTGGGAGTTTTTTTACTTTTTTTACTTCTTTTACTTCTTTTACTTCTTTTACTTCTTTTATCTCTTTTTTTGTTTCTATTTTTT
>JAOOJU010000032.1 GCA_028407765.1 Rickettsiales bacterium | reverse complement strand
TTTCAAAGAGACTTTGCAAATAATCCTCCTGCTAATAATGGTTCCGTAATTGATGGAAGAGACATAGGGAGTGTAGTTATTCCCAACGCTGAAATAAAGTTTTTCATTGATGCATCAATAGAAATTAGAACAAAAAGACGTTTGAAAGAATTAAGTTTAAGCGAAGATATTAATACATGGAATTATAAAAATATTTCTTCTCAAATAAAAGATAGAGACAATAGAGATAAAAATAGAAAAAGTTCTCCACTTTTGATTCCTAAAGGCTCCTATAAAATAGATACTTCTAATTTGACCATTGAAGATACATTGGTTAAAACATTAGAAATTATCAATGACCTTTTAATCAATAAAACTAATTAAATATTGCACTTCTGTCTAAAATTCTGTAAAGGTATGTTTTAAAATAAAATATAATGTTATGACACAAACATCAGAAGAAAATTTTAGTGAACTTTTAGAACAAAGTCTAATTAGTTTTAACAAAAAAGAAGGACAAATAGTTAAAGGAACTGTGCTTTCAGTAAAAAATGATAGTGTGGTAATTGACGTAGGATTAAAATCTGAAGGAAGAATACCTTTAAGAGAATTCTTTTCTCCTGGTGAAGAAAATAGTATTAAACCTGGAGACACCTTTGATGTTCTTTTAGAAAAATTAGAGAACAAAGAAGGCGAGGCAATGCTTAGTAGAGAAAAAGCAAGAAAAGAAGAATCATGGATAAATTTAGAAAAATGTTTAGAAAAAAAAGAGCAAATAACTGGTGTTATTACAGGAAGGGTCAAGGGCGGCTTTACAGTTGATATTGATAGTGCTGTTGCTTTTCTTCCTGGTAGTCAAGTTGATTTAAGGCCTGTAGTTGATATTTCTCCACTCATAAATAAGCCTCAACCAATGTTAATTCTGAAAATGGACAAAATAAGAGGTAATATTGTAGTGTCAAGAAGAGCCATTCTAGAAGAATCAAGAGAAGCAGATAGGTCAAAGCTTTTGTCAGACATCACTGAAGGTTCAAAATTAACAGGGATAGTTAAGAATATTACTGATTATGGAGTCTTTGTTGATCTTGGCGGTCTTGATGGTCTACTGCATGTTACAGATTTGTCTTGGGAGAGAGTTAACCATCCTTCTGAAATATTAAACGTTGGTGACGAGATAGAAGTTTTGGTTATTAAATATGATCAAGAGAGTAAAAGAATTAGTTTAGGAATGAAACAACTTAGTGCTGACCCTTGGTCTGAAATTGAATCTGAATACAAAGTTGGAAAAAAAATTAAAGCCAAGATATCAAACATTACTGATTATGGAGCATTTGTAGAGTTAAGGAAAGGTGTTGAAGGACTAATTCATATTTCAGAAATGAGTTGGACTAACAAAAATGCAAATCCAAATTCATTTGTTTCAATTGATGATGAAGTTGATGTTATAATTCTTGAAGTTGACAAAGAAAAAAGAAGAATTAGCCTTGGCTTGAAGCAATGCACTGAAAATCCTTGGAAAAAATTTGCAGAAACAAATAAATCTAATGACATAATTGACGGTAAAATTAAGAATATTACAGAATTTGGAATTTTTATTGAACTCCCTCATGATTTAATTGGAATGGTACACCTCTCAGATATTAGTTGGGACCTTGATGGTGAAGAAGCAATTAAAGAATATAACATAGATCAGTTAATAAAGACTAAGATAATAGATATTGACGTTGAAAAGGAAAGAGTTTCTCTCGGAATTAAACAACTTACTAAAGCCATAGGAAAGAAAAAGAATGTTTCTGATAAGTACATTGGTAGTGTTGTTACTTCTGTTGTAACAAAGATTGATGACAATGTTATAGAGGTTTTGGTAGATAAAAATGTTAAAGGTATAATAAAAAGAACGCATTTGGCAAAACAAAAATCGGAACAAAAAACTACTAGATTCGCTGTTGAAGAAAAAATTGATGCAAAGGTCATTAATTTTGATAAAAAAAATAATCATTATGAATTATCAGTTAAAGAAATGGAAATTCAGGAAGAAAAAGATGCACTAAAACAATATGGCTCGTCATCTTCTGGTGCCAGTCTTGGTGATATTCTTGGTGCAGCCCTTGAAGAAGGTGAGAAAAAAAAGAAAAATTCTACAAAGACTAAAGATAAAAAATAAATATGAATAATGAATTTTTGAATAATTATTTCAAAAACAAAAATAAGAAAATTCTCAAAGTTTTATTTTTTTTAGTCTCCTTTATGTTTGTCTTGATCATAATACAAAATTTTTTCAATAACTCAGAAAAGTTTGTAGCTAAAATAACAATAGAAAATATTATTCTAGATAATACCGAAATAATTAAAAAAATTAATAAGTTTAAAAACGATAACAATCTTCAGGGTCTACTCGTAAGCATCAATAGTCCCGGAGGAACAGTTGTCAGTAGCAAGCAACTTTATAAAATAATTAAAAGTATAGGAGAAAGTGTTCCGGTTGTAGTTTCAATGAAAGAAGTAGCAGCTTCAGGGGGATATATGGTATCTTTAGCTGGGAAAAAAATATTCTCTTACGACGGCACACTAACAGGCTCTATAGGAGTAATTTTACAATCCGCAAATATAGAAGAGTTTTTAAAAATTGTTGGTATTGAACCAATAATTTTTAAAAGCGGAAAGCTTAAAGCTGTACCTAACCCAATAGAAAGTTTAGACTTAGCAGGAGAAAGAAATATTCAAGGTATAATATCAGATATGCATAAAAATTTTTTAGATCTAGTTAGAATTGAAAGAGAAATTTCTGATGAAAACTTAAAGTTAATTTCAGATGGGAGAATATTAACTGGGACGCAAGCAAAAAGAATTAATCTAATTGATTATATTGGCGATGAAGAAGATGCCATAAAATGGCTAAAAGAAGAGGCTAAAATAGAAGGAAAGATTAATCTTATTGATTTTTCTGAAGAAAAAAATATTTCATCTTTTTTTAATTTTTCAGTTTTCAAAAACTTTATTAATAATGTATCCTTTTATCCAGCAGGTCTTTACGCTTTATGGTCAGTAAATTATGAATAAATCCCAATTATTAGAATTTTTATCGAAAAAATTTAACTTTCTCCCAACAAGAGAAATAGAAAAAATGTTTGACAAAATTATTAATATCCTTTCAGATGCCTTGGCTAATAACGATAGAATCGAAATAAGAGGTTTTGGAACTTTCTCAACTAAAAATCGTAAAGAAAGAATAGCAAGAAATCCACGTAATGGTGAAAAGGTATCAGTTAAAGAAAAGAAATCTATTAACTTCAAGTTTAGCAAAGAAATAAAAAAGATATTAAATAAGGATTAAATAATGAGAGCTGTAAGATTTTTTTTTTTTTAATTTTAATTCTGTGTTTAGTACCTTTTTCCATACATAATAAACAACCAGTAACAATAAATTTTTTTCCTTTTCCATATATATTAGAAATACCCGCATACCTCCTTATTTTAGTTTTATTTTTTATTGCTTTTATTTTAGGATATATTTTTTCAAAACTAAAAATAATGTGAATAAATTGGATATTAAAAAATATTTGTTTTGTGCCATAGACTTTAAAACTATTGATGAATCAGAAAAGATCTTGTCAGTAATTAAAAATCATATAGGTGGTATAAAGTTAGGTTTAGAGTTTTTTATAGCTAACGGTCTTGAAGGAGTAAATTATCTAAAAAAATTGCAATTGCCAATTTTCTTAGATTTAAAACTTCATGATATTCCTAATACTGTCAATGAAGCCCTTAATGCTGCACTAAAGGTAAAACCAGAATATATTTCTGTCCATATTAATGGTGGAAGAAGTATGTTGGATCTCATTATGAAAAATAAAAAAATCAATAGTACAAAAATAGTTGGCATAACAATGTTAACTAGTTTAGATAAAGATGATCTTAATGATTTAGGTATAAAGCTAAGTCCAAAAAATTATGTAAAGAAACTTGCAAAATTAGCATTTGATAGGGGTTTAAATGGAATTGTTTGTTCTCCGATGGAAGTAAAAAGCATGAAAAAAATGTTTCCGAAAAATTTCACTCTTATTACCCCAGGCATAAGACTAAAAAATAAAAATATAACCAATGATCAAAAAAGAATTCTATCACCTGGTGAAGCTATTTCGTTAGGTTCAGATATTTTAATTATCGGCAGACCTATTACTCAATCGCAAAACCCGTTACTTATAATTAATGAAATAGTTGAAGACATTAAGAAAAAAGAAAATCATGCCCATAAAAATTAAAATTTGCGGTATTAATAGTATTGAATCCCTAAAAGCTTCTCAATCAGCAGATTTTTTAGGTTTTGTTTTTTACCCAAAATCTCCAAGATTTATAAATGCTGAAACTGCCAAAATTTTTTCAGAATTTGTTAATGAAAAACAGAAAAAAGTTGGTCTTTTTGTTGATACCGAAGAAAGTGTAGTTGAATATATTGCAAATTATGTTGGCCTTGATTTTCTTCAATTTCACGGAAAAGAAAGTCCTAAAAAAATAAAATATTTTAAAGACAAGTTAAATATACCTATTATAAAATCTATTAATATTTCTTGTTATGAGGATACGGAAAAATATAAAGAATATAGTGAAATTTGTGATATGATTCTATTTGATAGCGCGCCTATTAAATCAGATTTGCTTGGCGGAAGTGGGAAAAAATTTGATTGGGAATTATTAAAAGAAATAAAAATTAAAGGTGATTGGATGCTAGCAGGCGGGATATGTAAGGAAAATTTAGTTGAAGCATTACACACAACGAATGCTCCGATTATTGACATTTCCTCTGGTTTAGAGTCTAAAAAAGGTGTTAAATCTGTAAAAAAAATAAAAGAATTTCTTAATTTAGTCAAATCTATAAATTGTAAAAATGTCAAAAAAAATAAACTATAATAATTTTCCTAATAAATCTGGACACTTTGGAAAATATGGAGGTAGATTTGTTGCAGAAACATTGATGCCTCTTATAATTGAAGTCGAAAAAGAGTATATGAAGGCTAAGAAAGATTTTTCTTTTAAAAAAGAGTTAAACTATTACTTAAAAAATTATGTTGGAAGACCCAGTCCACTTTATTTTGCAGAGAGAATAACAAGAAAAATAGGTGGACCAAAAATTTATTTTAAAAGAGATGAGCTTAATCACACCGGTGCTCATAAAATTAATAATTGTGTTGGCCAGATTTTACTTGCCAGGAGAATGGGGAAAAAAAGAATTGTTGCTGAAACGGGAGCTGGTCAACATGGTTTGGCTACAGCGACAGTCTGCGCTTTATTTGATTTAGAATGTATCATTTATATGGGTAAAGAGGATATATCTAGACAAGCACCTAATGTATTTAAAATGAGATTACTTGGAGCAAAGATAATTCCTGTAGAATCTGGAACAGCAACATTAAAGGACGCAATGAATGAAGCTTTAAGAGACTGGGTATCAAATGTTGAAAATACATTTTACATAATTGGTACAGCAGCTGGTCCTCACCCGTACCCATTAATGGTCAGAGATTTTCAGTCAATAATTGGAATAGAAGCAAAAAAACAGATATTAAAAGTTGAGGGGAGACTCCCAACTGTTTTGATAGCCTGTATTGGTGGAGGATCTAACGCTTTGGGATTATTTTATCCATTTTTTAAAAATGAGGAGATAAAAATTATAGGTGTTGAGGCTGGTGGAAAAGGAATTTCTACTCAAGAACATGCTGCCTCTATAAGTAAAGGAAAACCCGGTATTTTACATGGAAACTATACCTATTTACTACAAGACAAAGATGGTCAAATTAAAGATGCACATTCTATATCAGCAGGACTTGATTATCCTGGTATTGGACCCGAGCATTCATGGTTAAAAGAAATTAAAAGAGTTCAATACGTGAGTGCAACAGACAAAGAGGCTCTTGAAGCCTTTCAAATTTGCTCTAAACTTGAAGGAATTATTCCTGCTCTCGAACCATCACATGCTCTAGCATATCTCTTAAAATTTGGTAAGAAGCTTAAGAAAAATGATTTGGTAATAATGAATATGTGTGGAAGAGGTGATAAGGATATATTTTCTGTTTCAAAAAAATTAAAATTTGATTTAGAAAGCTTCTAATGGATAGAATAAAAAATAAATTCTTACAATTAAATAAAGAAAAGAAAAAAGCACTAGTTACTTTCATTACTTCCTGTGACCCAAATTTAGAATGTTCTCAAGAAATTCTTAGTGCACTCCCATTATATGGTTCAGATATAATTGAATTAGGTTTGCCTTTTTCAGATCCAATGGCAGACGGTCCAACTATACAAAAATCAAGTCAAAGAGGAATCAAATCTGGATTTACAGTTAATAAAACATTAAATATGGTAAATAATTTTAGGGCAAAAGATAATATAACACCCATAATTTTTATGGGATATTTTAATACTCTATTTCAATTTGGTTTAAAAAATTTTTTTTCTAAATCAAAGGAAAGCGGTGTTGATGGAATAATTATTGTAGACCTTCCACATGAAGAAGAGGGATTAATAAATAAGTTTATAAAAAAATATAAAATCAGCATAATAAGATTAATTACTCCAACAACATCAGAAAAGAGACTGAAAAAAATACTTAAATCAGCTAATGGTTTTTTGTATTACGTCTCTATAATGGGTATAACAGGTACTAAGGTTCCATCACTAATAAATGTTAAAAAATCGGTTACAATTATAAAAAAAAATACTAAGCTTCCTGTAGTTGTTGGTTTTGGAATTAATAATAGTGAACAAATTTCCAAAATTGAAAAATTTGCTGATGGTTCTGTTGTAGGCTCATCCATTGTAAAAATAATTGAAAACGGTGTTATTAATAATTTTTCAAATAAAATGATTTTAAAAAAACTAAAAAAATTTTTGAATAATTTAAAAAATGATAAACATATTAATTAGGAGTTTATGAATTGAATTGGTTGACTAATTTTGTAAGACCTAAGCTTCAAGCGATGGTTGGTAAAAAAGAAGTGCCCGATAATCTATGGGAGACTTGTCCTAATTGCAATCAAATGCTCCTGAGACGAACTTTACAAAAAAACCTTCATATTTGTACAAGTTGCGGCCACCATTTGAGAATTACTGCAAAAGAAAGAATTGAGTTATTTTTTGGAAACAATTATGAAATTATTAGGACACCAGAAATAAAAGCTGATCCTCTCAAATTTAAAGATAAACAAAAATATTCTGACCGTCTCAAATCATCACAAAAGAAACATGATAGACACGATTCTATTATAGTAGCAACAGGACTTATCGAAAATAGAAAAATCGTTATTGCTGTATTTGATTTTAATTTTATGGGAGGTTCAATGGGGATGGCTGCTGGAGAATCGATTCTTGAAGCTGTTAGTTTTTCTAAAAAAAATAAATGCCCATTAGTTATTGTATCTTCATCAGGTGGAGCAAGAATGCAAGAAGGTATTTTAGCTTTAATGCAAATGCCAAGAACAATAATTGGGATCAATTCTTTGGCTAAAAGGAAAATACCTTATATTTCTATATTAACTGATCCCACAACAGGAGGCGTATCAGCTTCGTTTGCAATGTTGGGTGATGTGGTTATTGCCGAAAAAGGTGCAGTAATTGGATTTGCAGGAAGTCGAGTTATTGAAGAAACAATAAAAGAAAAACTTCCACAAAATTTTCAAAAATCAGAATATCTTCTGGATAAAGGTATGATCGATCTAGTTGTTCATAGAAAAGATTTAAAAAAAACATTATCTAGAGTCGTAGATTTATTTTCATGTAATTTAAAATAAAAAAGTGGCGAAGTACGATAAGGTTCTTAAGCGACTTGAAATATTGCATCCAAAGCAAATTGACCTTTCTTTGGGAAGAATACTAAAGTTATTAGGAAAGTTAGGTAACCCACATTTGAAACTACCACCTACGATTCACGTTGCTGGAACAAATGGAAAGGGATCAACTATTGCTTTCTTAAGGTCAATATACGAAAATAATGGTTACAAAGTACATACTTATACTTCACCACATTTAATAAATTTTAATGAAAGAATTAGAATAAATTCTAAAATTATTGATAATCAGAGTTTAGTTGAATTATTAGAAGAGTGCGAATTTTATAACAAAAATAATCCTATAACATTTTTTGAAATAACGACTGCCGCGGCGTACCTATGTTTCAGTAGAGAAAAAGCAGATATCTTATTGTTAGAAACCGGTTTGGGAGGAAGATTTGATGCGACAAATGTTATTTCTGATAAGATTTGCAGTGTTTTAACTCCAATATCAATGGATCATATGAGTTTTTTGGGAAAATCAATAAAATCAATTACAAAAGAAAAGGTTGGTATATTTCAACGAAATAGACCAGCTTTCATTTCTCCTCAATCAAAAGAAGCTCTAGAGATAATTGATAAAGAAGCAAGTAAGAAAAAAGTTGAACTTTTCAAATATGAGTCCACTTGGAAAATAACAAAAAGAAGTAAAGATAAATTTACGATGAAAATTTATAATGAGAATTTCAACGTACCAAAACCTAAACTTTTTGGTGTACACCAAATTTATAATGCTGGTCTAGCGATAACAGTATCAAAAATTTTAAAAGACTTTAGCCTTAATAATAAAAAAATTTATGAAGGAGTTCAAGATACATTCTGGCCAGCACGAATGCAAAAAATAGATGTTGGAAAGTTAAAGGAAATTGCGGGTAACAGTTTCGAACTTTGGCTTGATGGTGGACATAACTCACACGCATCTGAAATGTTATTAAAAAACTTATATAAATGGAAAAAAGAAAATTTATTCTTAATTTTTGGAATGATAAGTGGAAAAGAGCCGGAAGAATTTCTTAAAAAAATATTACCTCTAATTAAATTTTTACAAGTTATACCTATTAAAAAACATCAGTTTATTAATTCAAAAGAATTACAAAAGATATTTAAAAAAGAGTCTAATATTATCAGACCTGAAAAAACAATTCAAAATGCAATAAATTATATTACAAATCACTTTATAAGTGGGAAAATAATCATATGTGGATCATTATATTTAGCAGGAGATGTTTTGAAGTCTAACGGTTCTTTAATTACTTAGACGATTTGCTTCCAATCCAACTTAAAAGATCTGTCTTAGATGATAAACCAACTTTAATATCTACTAATTTTCCATCTTCAAATAATAGAATTGAGGGAATACTTCTTATAGAATATTTTAATGCTAGTTCTTGATTATCATCTAAATTTACTTTTGTTACTAAAAGTTTATCTTTAAGTTCAAGGGATATTTCATCGAGGATCGGCGCAATCATCTTACATGGGCCACACCATTCTGCCCAAAAATCAACAATAACTGGAGTTTTCGATTCATTAATAACTTTATCAAAATTATCCTGATTTAAATTAACAATCTCTGTCATATTTCCCTTTCTTATTTAGTAAAATAGTTTCTTTGATAGACTTCTATCAAATTTTAATGGCTTTGCGTCTTTATCATTATAATAACTATTAAGAAAATTTATATATATATTATATTGTTTTAACTGTTTAGTTATAAATTCACTTTTAACTTCATCCTCTATTTCAGCAGATAAAGTGTCTGCTTCTTCCATAGCAGATGGTATGGTCGTGAATTTCTCTTTTTTCATAGAATTAAATCTCTCTGAAATCTTTTGGTGCACCCTGCGAAAAACGTTTTTTGGAAGAAAGTCTGGTGTATTTCTATAAATATGTCTTGCCGCAAAGAATTGTAATCTTGGATCCTTAAACTTTAATGCAAAATTCCATTTTTCCTCCCAGCCAATTTTATCAAAATCTTCCATGATGATTTTATCATTGAAATTAATGCCCTGAGAATAAATTGTTTCTTCTTCAAACTCATAATTTACCTCATAATTTTCTGACTCAGTTAGCAGGATTCGTTTAATATTATTAAGAAATTCTTTATTTTTAATTTTTTCTTTCCTGATCTTTAACTCCTCTATTCCAATTTCCTTATATGGTTGACGATTTAAAGAGTAGTTAAAATCTAATATTGTAGGTTGTTTATTTAACTTGATTTTTTTAAAACAATTAAAGTTTTTTCCATTAAATTTTTTTTCATAATAGACATTTACCAACTCGTCGTATTCTAAATTAATAATCTCTTCTGGATCAAACTTTAAATCAAAAGCCAATATATAGTTATTATAAACAGGATGATCTAATAATTGAGTAAGTAAATAGATATAGTGATTATTAAAATAATAACCATAAAAAGTGAAAAAATCACATATTTTAATTTTTTCACCCAGTTTTTTATTTTTTATATTTTCCAAAAAGTTAGAAAATAGTTTTGGTGAACTATTTTTTATAATTTCAAGAACTTTTTTGGTAGCTACAACATCTGAGATTGCTTCATGTGCATTATCAATTTTGAAATTATTAATTGCGGATAAACTTTCTAGTTTGAAACTCATCTTTCCATCATCATTTCTATCAACATTTATAGCTTTAGAATCAAAAGCATGAGTCATTGTTGCTAAATTAAACACATCTCCTCTACAATTTTCTTTCGTACTAGTTATGTATGGATATTTAAAAAATTCCCACAATGACTGTCTAAGAAATTCTTCGTCAAAATGTATTGAATTATAGCCTAAAAAAATTGAGGGTTTGTAATGATTAAGAAAGCTATTTAAATCTCGCGTCATTTCATAACAACTATTTTCTTCCTCTAAAAGATCTGTTATCAAAAGTTTGTTTACCTTTAAAGCACCCAAAGAAGGAACGATATCTGGATTTATTCGTGACCTTAGGTTTAATCTTTGAATCTCATTCAACGAAGCATCAAAACAAATTAGTCCTGCTTGAAGTATCTGATCGAACCTAGATGATCTTCCTGTTGTTTCAAAATCATAAATAATAAAATACATTTTTAATAACTTATTTTTTTAAAAAGGAATTAATTTTTTTTAAAGTTTCTATTGTTCCTATATGAAACCATTTTCTATCGTCAACTAGACCATACATAGTTTTATTTTGAATTGTATGATCAAAGATTTCCGTGAACGAAAATTTATTTTTATTTATATTTTCAAATACCTTTGGATTAACTAATTGTAAGCCTGTATAAACATATTCTTTTTTTTTATCAAAATT
>JAOOJU010000031.1 GCA_028407765.1 Rickettsiales bacterium | reverse complement strand
ACAATCGCTAACGCTATAATCAAAATTGCTAATGACTCATATACTAAAGTTGAAGGATCTAGATCTTTGTTTTGGAGAATAATTAATCTTGATATTGCAGTAATTGCGATTATTAAAGGATAAGTAATTCTAATTTCTTCATCTAGAAGATATATTCTAGTCATACCCATCACCTCTACATAAATAAATAATAGTAATAAGTCTGCTAATTCAATTTTAAACTGTATAAACATTTCATAAACTTCATATAGAAAACCAGTAAAACTACCAATGAAGATTATGGATACTGAAGTTATTTGAAGGTATCTGATTATATCGTGAAGTTTCATTATTATAATGATGCACTAAAAAAGTTTGAATGTCTAATATTACTTTTTTGAAAATTTTTAAAACCTATTTTAAGTCATTCAGGGCTTTTACCATACAATTAATCTCTTTTTTTGTATTAAAATGATGAAATGAGACTCGCAGAATATTTTTCTTTTTTATTTTTCTAAAATACAAAAATGAAGTTTTTTCATTAGAGACGTAAGTTCTTATTCCAAATTTATTCAAGTACTTGAAAACTTTTTTAACATCATGATTCATAAAATACATAGTATTTATTCCTGAAAGTGTACTTTTATCTTCCATTAAAATACAATTTTTATTTGATGATATTTTATTTCTAAAATATTTACTTAATTCAACAATTTTTTTATTAATTTTGTCAATTCCAATATTTAATGTCTCCTCTATTGCGGTGGATAAACCCAATTTTAATGCTGGTGAATGTTCAAAATTCTCCATAAATTTTGAAGAAGGGTCTATAGTGATTTTATTTTTTTTATTTACACTTGACGAAGACAAATCAAGAAACACTGGATTTATTTTATTCTTTATATTTTTTTTGATATATAAAAAACCTGTGCCTCTTGGACCTCTCAAATATTTCCTTCCAGATGCAGTAAAAAAATCACAATTAATATTTTTTACATCTATTTTTACTTGACCAGCTGATTGACATCCATCAACGATATAGATCGCATTCTTATTCTTTGATTTTAAAATTTTACCTATTTTTTTAATTGGGAATACATTTCCCGATTGAGATGCAATGTGATTAACACTAAGCACTTTAGTATTCGAATCTACTTTTTTTTCTAGTTCATCTAAATTAATTAGACCTTTTTTATTAATTTTAATAATTAAAAGCTTATTGAATAATTTTCTTCTCTTAAGAATTGAAATATAATTACTTGAATATTCATTCTCAAAAATTATTATATTATCTTCTGGACTGAGATGGATAGAATTAAAGACTAGATTCCAAGCTAAAGTAGAATTACTCAAAAAGGAAATCTCTGATTCATCTGCATTAATTAAATTTGAAACATTTGTATAAAATTTATCCAGTAATTTATGTTTTAAATCTTGAGCCTCATAACCCCCAATTTTTTTCTCTAAAAGTAAGTAATTATTTACTTTAGAAAGAACAATCTTTTTAGAAAGACTTGAGCCTGCGTTATTAAAATGAATATTATACAATTTTCAATAGAAATTAAGAATAAAATTTAAACTACACTATTTAAATAAATATAAAATTTTTAAGTATATAATTTCTTAAAGAAAAGGAGTTATTTTTAATGTTAATTAGTCAAGGTATAGATATTGTAAGTGTGAAGAGGATCGCTGAACTTCATAAAAAATATAAATTTAGATTCCTTGAAAAGATATTTTCTAAACCAGAATTAGAAACATTTGATCTTACAAAAAAAAATATTAGTATCCTAAAATTTTCTAATAGATTTGCAGCAAAAGAAGCTGCTTCAAAAGCATTAGGTAAAGGTATAAGTAAAGGAATAAGGTTCGTTGACATTCAGGTCTTTAATAATATTGACGGGAAACCATTTCTAAAGTTTAAAGGCAATGCATACCATCTATTTAAAGGCTTTGAAAGAAATGGGAAAAAAGTAAAATCTGATATTTCTATGTCAAATGAAAAAGATTTTGCTGTAGCAATAGTCTCAATTTCTCTGACCTAAGTCTTGCTATTTTTTACTTTTAAAAAAAATATACCAAAAAAATCTTTTTCATCCGTTAAAACTTTTTTTACTCTGAAACCCGCTTCTTCACTTAGGAATGAAAATTCATCTTTTGAATACTTGTAAGAGTTTTCAGTGTGAATACTTTCACCTTTTTGAAAATTAATTTTTCCATTGTATATATCCACAGATTGGTTAATTTTACTTACTAAGTGCATTTCTATTCTATTTTCTTTCTTATTAAAAAAAGCATTATGCTCAAATTTTTTTGTATCAAAAAAAGCATCATGTTCAATATTAATTCTTTCTAGGATATTAATATTAAATTTAGCTGTAACTCCCTGAGAATCATTATATGCATCTTCCATTATTTTTTTATTTTTTCTCAAATCAACACCAATTACTAAAAAGTTATTTTCACCTAAAATATTTGAAAAGTTTTCTAATAATTCTCTAGCTTTATCTGGCATAAAATTTCCAATAGTAGAGCCTGGAAAAAAACCAATCTTTTTCTTCTTCTTTTTTACTATCTCTTTAAGTTTATCTACTTGATTAAAATCTGCACAAATTGCGGTAACTTTTATTTTAGGAAAGATTCTGGCAAATTCTTTAGCATTCTCAAAAAGAAATTTTTCGCTAATATCTATTGGCAAATACTCTATTGGATTTTTTAGAGCTTTTAAGAGCTTTTTAATTTTTTTATTTGAACCACTTCCAAACTCGATGATTGAAGCTGCACTTGGTAAAAACTCATTTATAATTTTTTTTTGTTTTTCTAAAATAGAAATTTCTGTTTTAGTAGGATAATACTCACTTAATTTTGTAATTTTATCAAATAAAACGGATCCCTTATCATCATAAAAATATTTACTATTGATTTTTTTTTGTTTCTTATCTTTCAGTCCTTTTATGACATCTTCTCTTTCATCATGGGACTCATTCTCATATATTTTTAAAAAGTTTAAATTATTCATATTTATTTCATCTCACTTGCTAATCTCATTCCAGAAAACTGCCACCTATTATCTGGATAGTAAAAATTCCTATAACTTGGTCTTAAATGACTTTTAGGTGTTATACACGATCCTCCTTTTAATACAAATTGATTACACATAAACTTCCCATTATATTCTGAAAAGAAACCATTGAATGGTTTATAATCCTTATATTGAATATAGTTACTGTTTGTCCACATCCATAAATTTCCATAAAAAGAATCAGCATCTGCGTGAACCGGAACCGGCTCAAAAATTTTATTTTCTAAAAAATTTCCCTCAATTATATTTTTTTTTAAGGCAAGTTCAAGTTCGAATTCACTTGGTAATCTTTTATTTTTATACCGAGCATAAGCATCAGCCTCATAAAAGCTAATATGTGAAACGGGTTGAAAATCTTCAATTTTATTTATTCCATTTAATGTAAAATGTTGTTCCACATTTAACCAATACATAGGTTTATCGATAGAATTTTTTTTAATAAAATCCCAGCCATCTGAAAGCCAAAATTCGACTCTATTATATCCATCATCATCAATAAATTCTTTCCAGTCTTTATTATTAATAAAATCTTTTGTTAATTTAAAAGGTTTTATTCCTATTTCTCCAATTGGCATTTCATTATCAAAGCAAAATTTTTCTGATTCAGCTCCATATTGATGAATACATTCTTCAAAATTAATCCATGTATTTTTTTTAGAAATATTTTTAAAAGTTTTTTTCTTATTTTGGTATGAAGGTTTAAGAGGATTATTGTAAAATATATTTAATATGTCCATTAAAATAAGCTCTTGATGTTGCTGTTCATGGTTTAAACCAAGTTCTATAGAAAATCTAAACTCAAAATCTTTTTTATTCTCTATTAAAATATTTATATTATATTCAACATATTTCCTATAATTTAAAATTTCTTTTAAAGTTGGTCTATTTAAGAAACCTCTTTTATTTGAAGGGTTAAATGAACCAACAGAATAATAATAGGAATTAAAGATATAGTTAAATTTTTCATCAAAAACTTTATAATTTTTTTGATTTGGCATAATCACAAACTTCTCAAAAAACCAGGTTGTATGAGCTAAATGCCACTTAATCGGACTCACAAATTCTTCTGTTTGAATTACCATATCTTCAACTTCTAATGGCTTAATCAAATCTAAAGTTTGTTTTCTAATTTTATTAAATTTTTTAATCATGTATTAAATAAAAATTGCTCCGGTCAGTCTTAAGACATATAATGTATATAGTTTGAAAAATATTAGATCAAATATTTATTAATTTAAAAATTTTTAACATGATATTAAGTGGTTATAAAACTAAGTTAGTTAAAAATATCTTATTAGTAGCTTTTTTTTTATTCTTTGGAAAGTTAATTTCATTAGCTAGAGAAATTTATTTTAGTTATCAGTATGGCTCAAATTATATTGTAGAAAGCTTTTTTTTTAATTTCAACATAATTAATCTAATTGGAGGAATTCTTCTTAATACCATAATCTTCTACCTTGTTCCTCTTGTTTATAAAAATAAAGATGAGGAGTCAAAGATTAATGAAGATTTCATTATCAAAACCTTCAATTTATTTTTTTGTATCGGTATAGTCTTCCAAATAATTATATTTCTAGTTTTCTATTTTGGTTTTAATTTTAATTTATTTTCTTTATCAGATGATGTAAAAGAAATAGCGCAAAAGAATTATCTTATATTTTGCTTCGTCTTTCCTTTTCTAACTATGACTTATACTTTGACATCTTTTCTAACGACAAGAAATAAACATATTAGTCTATTTTATGAATCAATCCCAAGCTTTATTATGCTTGTTTCTGTGGTTTTTCTGCATTCAAACATTTACATACTCTCAACTTCATTTTTATTTGGAGTACTCTTTCAATTTGTACTTCTTTTATTTCATAATGGTATGATAAAATTATCAATATTAAAGAAAATATTTTCATTTAAAATTCTAGAATTAAATAGAATATTTTTTATTATCTTAGTGATACAAATTTTATTCGCACTTCCAAATTTTATAGATCACTTTATAGTATCAAGTTTCCCTCAGAAATCATTAGCACACTTTACTTATGCAAATAAAATATATTCAATTGTATACACGATAGTATTTATATTAGTAAGTAGAACTCTAATCACTTTTTTTCTTGACTCAAATAATGAAATTACTAAAGGTTTTATATTTTATATTTTGATGTCTTTTATAGCTGGTGTTTTAATTAGCAGTATTTTATATGTATTTTCATCAGAAATTACTTTACTTCTCTTTGAAAGAGGAAGTTTTAGTAGTAAGGATACACTCATCGTTAGCGATCTATTCAGACATTTTACTTTTCTAGTTCCTTTTTATCTTATTAAAATAATTTT
The DNA here is from genome assembly GCA_028407765.1 of Rickettsiales bacterium. Lineage (GTDB taxonomy): Bacteria > Pseudomonadota > Alphaproteobacteria > Methylaequorales > Methylaequoraceae > TMED211. The sequence goes on along the minus strand of JAOOJU010000031.1, from coordinate 6,403 downwards.
CATTACATATTTTTATGGTAAAAGAGAATTAGATGTTATTTTTAAGTTACTTGCAACAATCTTATTAACTAAGTGTCTTTATATAGTATTACTGAATGAGACAAAAATTGCAGATCTTATTATTTCAACATTAGTAGGTTTTGTAATTGGATCTTTTTACATAGCGCACATCCTAAAAGTAAAATATAAACAATTTAAGTTTAGTTTATAATGAACAATAAAATGATCCTTATTTTTATCGGAAGTTTAAATATTGGTGGTACAGAAAAACAACTTCTAAATATTCTCAAAGAACTTCATAAAAATTTTAAATTTAAAATATTTACAGTACAAGAGAAAGGTTTGCTGTCAAAAGATTTTGAAAAATTAAATATTGAAGTTTTAGAACCAAGAATCAAAAGAAAGAAAGGAAGCATATTAAACTTAATAATTTTTTATATCTTTCTTTTCTACGATATTTTGAAGACATATAGTATTTTAAGACCTAAAATTGTTCACTATTACTTGCCACATTCATATATTCTTGCAGGCTTTCTATCACTTATTTTCAAAAATACTCAATATATAATGTCAAGAAGATCACTCAATGACTATCAAAAAAAATATCCTTTTATTAATAAAATTGAATCGTATCTTCATAAAAAAATGAATCTTATAATTGCTAATTCTAATGCAATAAAACAACAATTAATCAAGGACGAAGGAGTGATATCAGATAAGTGCAAGGTAATTTATAATGGTGTTAATATTAATAGAAATAAAGTATCTAATAAAAAAAAAAAGTTGGTAAAATTAGTCTGTGTAGCTAATCTTTTGCCATATAAAAATCATGAAATGATTTTAAAAGCATTATCTCTGATACCAAAAAAATATAAATGGCATCTAGATTTAATTGGTAAAGAAAGTAAGGTTGTTTTAGATGACTTAAATGCAATAATTAAAAAAAACAGTCTTACCAATAGAATTTTTTTTCATGGTCAACAGCTTAATCCTAATAATTTTCTTAAATCATCCGATATTGCTTTATTGACCTCTGATGAAGAAGGCTTCTCAAATAGTATCCTTGAATACTTAAACTATTCCTTGCCTGTCGTTGTCACAAATGTTGGAGGAAACTCTGAATCTGTGAGAAATAATATAAATGGTTTTTTAATACAAAAGGGTAATTATAATGAACTTAGCAAAAAAATTCTTTACCTATTTAATAACCCAAATGTAAGAAAAAGAATGGGTAGAGAAGGTTATAAAATAGTTTCTAATGAATTTGCTCTAAAAAAATGTATCAAGCAATACAATAATATGTATAAAAAAATAATTGATAATTAGGTCATCATATTTTTATTTATCCACATACCAGAAATCAAATAACTCCATATTTTGCTTGCGGGTGAGTTTTTGAATTTTTTATAATTAGTCCAGATCTCTGCCATATTCTTTTTTTCATATCCTATAGAGCTCCAATTTATATTGAAAAAAATATTGTCACAATGTTTAATCATCTTCTCCTGTTTTAACCACTCCTCAATGGGTATTCCAAATCCCATTTTAGGTCTAATAAATAATTTTTTTGGCAAATATTTTCCTAAAAGCTCTTTCAAAAGAAGCTTCTGTTGGTTACCATTCATCTTATGAGTCATTGGCATTGTAAAAACTTTTTCAACTAAATTGTGATCTAAAAATGGAGAACGAACCTCTAATGAATTTGTCATACTAGCTCTATCAACCTTAGTCAAAATATCATTCAACAAATAATAATCGATATCATTTCGTTGCACTGATTCTACTAAATCCATATCATTATAATTACTGAATATTTTTTCTGAGTTATTCAGGAATTTATTTAATTTTGTGTTATCCAAAATACTTAATCTTTTATAAAAATCGGCATTTGTTTCATAATTAATTATATTTGATAATTTCATCATCTTATGAGAAAAACCATGAAGACCAAATGATTTCTGGAAGGGACTACTTAAATAATCCAAAAAATTAACTGGAAAAAGATCTACAATTTTCTTTAAAAAGGATCTTTTGCCTTTAGATAAAATAGTACTCAAGAATTTAATTTTTTTTGCATACAAGTACCTATTATAACCAAGAAATATTTCATCGCCTCCGTCTCCTGATAAAACAACTTTCACTTTTTTACTAGCATACTTACTTATCAAACCTGTTGGTAAGCATGAAGAGTCTGAAAAAGGTTCATCATATTGATCAATTATCCCATCAATATTTTTGATCATATCATCCATAGAAACAATTATCTCGTTATGATCAGATCCAATATAATGAGCAATTTTTTTGGCAAAATCTGCTTCATTATATTTTTTTTCTGAAAATCCTACTGTAAATGTTTTTATCTTCTTATTTGAATTTTTTTGCATCAAAGTTGCTATTACGCTAGAGTCAACTCCTCCCGACAAAAAACATCCAACTTCAACATCTGCAACCATCATTTTTTTAACTGAGTCATTTAATAGCTGATCAACTTCATGTAAGTTTTCTTCAAATGAATTATTATTTTTCTTTTCTATTTGTTTATCTATATTCCAATATTTTTCTTGCTTAACAATACTGTCTTTAATCTCTAAGATTTCTGCAGGCATTACTTTATAAACTTTCTTATATATCGTTAATGGTGCAGGTATATAACCTAAAACAGAGTAATAATTACAAGAATCATAATTGACATCTAGCTGATGTGATTTAAAGAATAATTTAATTGACTTTAGCTCTGAAGAGAATACTAAAATATTATTATCTAAATAATAAAAAAGGGGTTTTTCTCCGAATCTATCTCTAGTAAGAAAAAGTGATTTTTTTTCTCTATCCCAAATTGCGAGGGCAAACATACCTTCTAATTTTTCTAATGTATTTCTGATACCAAAAACTGATACTAATTCAAGAATTACTTGTGTATCTGTATTATTATAAAATCTTATGTTAAACTTGGTCTTTAATTCCTCTCTTAATTTACCAAAATTATATATTTCTCCATTAAACGTAATTACATATCTACTATTATTAGATAACATAGGTTGTCTTCCTTTATCCGATAAGTCTAATATTGATAGTCTCCTATGCCCTAAGTAAATTTTATCTTTTTCAGAATTCCAGAATCCAGACGCATCTGGTCCCCTATGCCACAAAATATCAGTTATTTTTTTTATTTTAGCATCCATATCAAATTCTTTATAATTTCCAAATACATGAAAACCCGAAATTCCACACATTATTATATACTCCAAGGTTTATTTAATTCTAACTTAATGAAGATCATTTACTTGTTTTATTGGCTTTCTAATTAATCTAAAAAAATGTTTGTTAATAAAAATAATAACCGAGATAATTATTAGAGGATACATTGGCATTAAATATCTGATTGTAGCAATATTTGTAAATGATACTGCTAAAATATAGGTTTGAATTAAAAAAATAAAAAAAGTTAAAAATAGATCTACATCTTTTTTTTTTATAAATATATCTCTTAAAACAAAAAAAGTTAAAAAAGTAAGAACTAATAGTAATAAAACAAAAAATATTTGTGCAATTAAAAGTATTTTTAAATTAGGTAAATCCATTGGCCCTGAAGCATTAATTAATTCATTTTTAAGTGGAATTTGTATTTTTTCATCGTGATTATCTAAGAATATAAATTTTGCTCCTGTTGACCACATACCTATATAATGTGTAAAACTTATCTTCAAATATTCAAAAAAATGATTTCTAATAACTAACAGCAGTAAATTATTTGTATCGTTTTTGAACCTCTTAATTAAATCATCGCTATTTTTGATTGAACGTAAAAACTGATATTGTGCAATAACTTCATAATCTGCAGCCAAATCTGCTTTAAGCATTGGGTTCTTTATAGTACCGAGAAATTCATTTACTTCCTTAAAGGTATTAGATGATTCTTTTAAAATTTTTTTTGAATATTCAGGGAAATTATTAACATCAAATGATTCTGATCCAGAAATAACAAATACTTTTCCTAATATAACTGCTGGAAATACAGAATCTCGATAATCATTTTTTGAGTAGAAATATGAGCCTTCAATTATGAGTATTAATAATGTGCCAGCTATAACAATAAAAAATGACTTTAAATCCTCTTTCGACATTAATAAGTAAAAAGATATAAATAGAAAAGGAATTGCAACGGCTGGACCAACTGACTTAATGGCAATAATAGAACCAAACATAACCCCACTAAGAAAATAGATTATTTTACTTTTTTTTTGGAACAAAAGTATCAAACCTGCTCCAAAATTTATGAAACTAAAAAATAGTGATTCAGTAAGAATAGTCTTTGAGTATGAGGTGTAATAAAAATTAAAGATGATAAGAACTAAGAATATTATACACAAAACAATATTAACTTTATTTTGCCTCAATGAAAAATATAAAAATGTAACACTTAAGCTTAATATTATTTTTTGTGCAAAAATTAAATCACGGTCTAACCTATCAAACAAAACATGAATTAGTGCATATAGTGATTTTCTTGTACCATTATTGATAATATAGTCATTACTGTCTGGCTGAATTTCCGATAAAAGTTGGGGCGAAACTGTTATAGCTAAAAAAACTAAAAAAGTTATGATAATAAAAAGTAATAATTCAGATTTTATATTTTTTATTTGTTTATAAATTTCACTAGACAAAATATTTCCCTTATAAATTTCTTACAGTTTCAAAAATAGAGTTTGAAATCTTCTTCTGAGAAATTGCAATAAAACCACGATTCCTATATCCTTTTTTGCAATATTTTAATATATTTCCTTTTTCATCAAATATTTGTCCTCCAGAATTAGATAATATTGCATGACCTGCAGCAATATCCCATTCCATTGTACTACCAAATCTTGGATAAATTGAAGATTTACCACTTGCAATATTACAAAGTTTTATTGAGGAACCTGACTTTATTAGTTTGTTTGTATTAAATTCATTAATAAATTTAAGTGTTTTATGATCTAAATGAGACTTACTAACTTCAATAATCATATTTTCTTTATCAAACTTTCTTGTTTTAATAATCTTCTTTGCATTATCTTTATCTTTTAAAAATGATTTACTTCCATCTGTCCAATATAATTGCTCTTTAGAAGGAACATTTATTACACCAATAACAGGTTTCTTATTTTTTATTAAAGCGATATTAATAGTAAACTCATCAGTTCCATTTATAAATTCTTTTGTTCCATCCAAAGGGTCAACTAAAAAAAAGTAGTCCCTATTATCTATGTCTTGAAACCCATATCCTTCCTCAGAAATTATAGGTACATCTGGGAATTTTTCACTCAGTTTTTTGCATATATATTTATTTGTCTTTGTATCTGCCTCTGTAATAGGCGTATTATCAGTTTTAAATTTAATTTTTTTTTTGGATTTACCATAATAACCTAGAACTATTTCTCCAGAGACTTGGATAATATCAATTAAACTATCTACTAAATCATCTGAAATATAGATCATATTAATAACTTCTATGTTTTTTAAACTAATTCTTCATTAATGCAACGGTTCTTAAACCACCAGTTTTTGTTATCAAATTTATTGCATCATCATTTTTAATATTTTCAATCACAACCCTAATTTCATCATCAGATTTAACTTCTTTTATTGATTTATATCTCATTGACTGAAGAATTTTAGTTCCTCTAATTCCAGAAGTACCAGCAATTTTAACTTTATAACCTAATGCAAAAAGATCTAATAGAGTTTTAACCATATTATTTTCATTATTATATCTAGTTAGATGAGTCTCAAAAATAATAATTGGTAATATTTTTTCTTGTTTATAATCTCTTACTATACCATCAAGAATTTTAACTTCATGCCCTTCAACGTCCATTCTTATTAAGTTAACAGATCTATTATTCATAATTTTTTTTACTGTGCAAATTTCAACTCTTTGCTTTTTACCACTTAAAAATTGTTCTCCAGTCCCATAATTATGGAATGTATTTAAGTTTGTATGATCAGATAAATAAATATCCTTGAACCCGTTAACGTCAGAAACTCCTTTATTATGAAGTTCGACGAAGGTGTCAATTTTATTTAATTTTAAATTCTTTTTCAAAATTTCAATATTTCTTTTAGATGGTTCTACAGCAATTATTTCCGCACTATTAAAGTCTAAGCATTTTGATTCCATTAAGACATAATAGCCAATATTAGCTCCTATATCTAAAATTCTCATATTTGGTTGTATTACTTTCTCTAAAATATATTTATGTTCTAGCTCTCTTTCACCAAATAGCATCAGGGTCCTAGATATTCCCATATCATTCATATCCAAAATCATTTTGTAATTATAAATCTTTCTAACAAAGAATTTTATGCTTAATACTTTATTCAGGTTAATTAAACAGATATAAAATATGGCTACAACAGT